>NZ_JAGTJY010000077.1:0-25807 GCF_018195695.1 Achromobacter sp. Marseille-Q0513
TGAGAGAGTAGGGGGAAGAAAGGGAAGGGGAGATGCGCCAGCGGATGCCTGCGCGTTCCAGCCGTTCCGGATAGGTGGTCCAGGTGTAGGCGCCCGCAGGGTCGCCGCCGGTGAGCTTGTTGTAGGTGTTGCCCATGGCGGGGCCGTGGCCGCGTCCGGCGCCGTCGTTGGTGCCGGTCCACAGGAACAGCCGGTTGACGTTGGTGCCGCCGGTGAACGAGCAATGGTAGGCGTCGCAGACGGTGAAGGCGCGCGCCAGCGCGTACTGGAAGGGCAGGTCCGCCTCCGCGTAGTACGCCATCGAGTGATTCTTCTTGGCCGCCGGCCAGAAGCCCATGCGGCCGTCGTCCCAGGCCTGCTGGGCGTTGGACCAGGTGTGCGGCGTGCTGGCGATGCGCATGGCCTCGAAGGCCGCGCGCGTGTCCAGGCGGAACGGCAGCACGGTGCGCGGGCCGCCGTCAGTGCTGTCGTTGTACTGCGACCAGACGCTGCGGCGTTCGTGTTCGGGGCTGGCGGGAACCGGAATGGGAAAGCGGTCGCCGAAGCCGCGCACGCCGGCCAGGCCGCCGAAATAGTGGTCGAACGAGCGGTTCTCCTGCATGAGGACCACGATGTGTTCGACGTCGCGCAGCGTGCCGCTGCGCCGGTCGGGTTCGATCGCCAGCGCCCGTCGGATGGCTGCTGGAAACAGGCCGAGCGCGCCGGCGGCGCCCGCGAGCGCGGCGCCGGTGCGCAGGAAGTCGCGTCTGTTCGACATGAAGCCTCCCAGCGGGCGCCGTCGCCCGCGGCGGATGTGGGGTATCAGCGCTTGCGCGTGCCTTCCGCGTAGTCCATGTAGAGCTTGTGGGCGCGGCGCGCCAGCGGGCCGTATTCCAGCGCGCGGCCTTCGACGCGGTTGACGTGCACCACCTTGCCGTAGTTGCCCGAGGAGAACACCTCGTCGGCCGATTCCACATCGGCGCGCGTCAGGCTGCGCTCCTGCACTTCGACGCCGTCGGCCTTGAGCAGCGCCAGCACGCGGCGGCGCGTGATGCCGTTCAGGAAAGTGCCGTTGTCGGCCGGCGTGCTGACCACGCCGTTCTTGGCGATCCACAGGTTGCTGGTGGCGAACTCGGCGATGTTGCCGTCGCCGTCCAGCATGATGGCGTTGTCGAAGCCACGGTTGGCCGCGTCGCGGATGGCGCGCTGGCCGTTCGGGTACAGGCAGGAGGCCTTGGCGTCGGTGGGCGCCATGTTGGACCAGGAGCGCGCGAAGCTGGAGAAGCAGGCCGAGAAGCCCTGTTCGCCGGGCATCGGCACCTTGAACACATGCAGCACGAACTGGGTGCGGTCGGCGTCAGGCAGCAGGAAGCCGTCGGCGCAGTAGAACATCGGCTTGATGTACAGCTCGGTGCCTTCGGGGAACTTGGCGACGGCCTGCAGGCACAGGTCCTGGATCGCTTCCCAGCCGAGCTGCGGCTTCATCAGCATCTTCTCGGCCGAGCGCACCACGCGCTGGCAGTGCAGGTCCAGGTCGGGCGTCAGGCCGCGGAACGCGCGCGCGCCGTCGAACACCATGCTGGCCATCCAGAAGGCATGGTCGGCCGGGCCGAGCAGCTTGGGGTTATCGGTGGTCCATTGACCGTCGTGCCAGTAAACGGCATCCATGTGTCTCTTCCTTGGTTGCGAATCAGGGGGCGCGTGCCGCGCCGAATCGTGAGGATACATGAGACGGCGCGGCCGGGCCGAGCGGCGCGGCCGGCTGGCGGGTTGCATGCAGCGGTTGCCGCGACGCAAAAAAACCGGGGCCGCGAATCGCGGCCCCGGTTTCCTGGACGAAATGACGGACGGGGTCAGGCGCGCGCGGCGCGGCGGCGTTCGGCAAACGCCGCCAGCTCGCCCACGATGCCGCGACGGAAAGCCAGCACGCAGATCACGAAGATCAGGCCGATCACGATGGTGACCGACTCGCCCAGTCGCAGGAACCAGTCCACGCCGGTCAGCTTGGCCAGGGCCTGGCCGAAGTCGCCGACCTTGTTCTCCAGCAGCACGACGATGAAGGCGCCCAGGATCGGGCCGGTCAGCGTTCCCAGCCCGCCGATCAGCGTCATCAGGATGACCAGGCCCGACATCTGCCAGGTCGCGTCGGACAGCGTCGCCGACACGAACACCAGCGTCTTGGTGGCGCCGGCCAGGCCGGCGATGGCGGCCGACAGCACGAAGGCCAGCAGCTTGAAGCGGTCCACGTCGTAGCCCAGCGAGACCGCGCGCGGCTCGTTCTCGCGCAGCGCCTGCAACACCTGGCCGAAGGGCGAGTGCACCGTGCGCCAGATGATGTAGAAGCCGATGATGAAGATGCCCATCACCACGTAGTACAGGTTCAGGTCCTTGGACAGGTCCAGCATGCCCAGCAGGGTGCCGCGCGGCACGCTTTGCAGGCCGTCCTCGCCGCCGGTGAACTTGGCCTGCAGGAAGAAGAAGAACACCATCTGCGCCAGCGCCAGCGTGATCATGGCGAAGTAGATGCCGCTGCGGCGGATGGCCAGCGCGCCCATCGCCAGGCCCAGCAGGGCGGCCACGCCCACGCCGAACAGCAGGCCCAGCTCGGTGGGCAGGCCCCAGACCTTGAGCGCATGGCCCGCCGCGTAGGCGGCGCTGCCCAGGAAGGCCGCATGGCCGAAGGACAAGAGGCCGGTGAAGCCCAGCAGCAGGTTGAACGCGCAGGCGAAGAGCGCATAGCACATGACCTTCATGGCGAAGATCGGATACACGCCGACGAAGGGAAGTATGGCCACCACGATGGCCAGCGCCGCATAGCCCAGGAATTGACGATTCATTTTTCTTTTCCGAACAGCCCGGCCGGGCGGATCAACAGAACGATGGCCATGATGATGAAGACGACCGTGCTGGACGCCTCGGGCCAGAACACCTTGGTCAGGCCTTCGACCACGCCCAGGCCCAGGCCGGTGACGATGGCGCCCATGATGGAGCCCATGCCGCCGATCACCACCACCGCGAACACGACGATGATCAGGTTCGAGCCCATCAGCGGGGAAATCTGCAGGACCGGCGCGGCCAGCACGCCGGCGAAGCCCGCCAGCGCCACGCCGAAGCCGTAGGTCAGCGTGATCATGCGCGGCACGTTCACGCCGAAGGCCTCGACCAGGCGCGGGTTCTCGGTGCCGGCGCGCAGCAGCGCGCCCAGGCGGGTGCGTTCGATCACGAACCAGGTCGCCAGGCACACCACCAGCGAGGCCACCACCACCCAGCCGCGATAGTTGGGCAGGATCATGAAGCCGAGGTTGGTGGCGCCGCGCAGGGCGTCAGGCGTGGGGTAGGGTTGGCCCGACACGCCGTAGAAGCTGCGGAACAGGCCTTCGATGAGCAGGGTCAGGCCGAAGGTCAGCAGCAGGCCGTACAGGTGGTCGAGCTTGTACAGGTGCTTGAGCAGCAGTTTTTCGATGATGATGCCGAACAGGCCGACCACCAGCGGCGCCAGCAGCAGCATGATCCAGTAGTTCAACCCCAGGTACGACAGGCCCATCCAGGCGACGAAGGCGCCCAGCATGTAGAGCGCGCCGTGCGCGAAGTTGATGACGTTCAGCAGCCCGAAGATAACGGCCAGGCCGAGCGAGAGCATGGCATAGAAGGATCCATTGACCAGGCCCAGCAATAGCTGGCCGAATAAGGCCTGTATGGGGATGCCGAAAATGTCAGTCATCTTGTGAAAGTCCTGCGCGTACAGATGGAGGCGAGCAAATCCAAGAAGCGACCCGGCCGGATGGGCCAGGTCGCCTCATGAGGGCGTTGAACAGGGGTTACTTCTTGACCAGCTTGCAGGTCGATTCGGACAGCTTGGTATAGACCTCGTCGCCGGGCAGCGTGGCCACGACCTTGTAGTAGTCCCAAGGCGCCTTGGACTCGGCGGGCGTCTTTACCTGCATCAGGTACATGTCGTGGATCATGCGGCCGTCTTCGCGCACATAGCCGCCCTGGGCGAAGAAGTCGTTGATCTTGTTCGACTTCATCCACTTCATCACGGTGTCGCCGTCGTCCGAGCCGGTGGCCTTGACCGCGTTCAGGTAGAAGGTCAGGGCGGAGTAGTCGCCCGCCTGCAGCATGGACGGCTTGCGGCCGACCTTGGCTTCGAACTTCTTGGACCAGGCGCGCGAGGCGTCGGATTGGTCCCAGTACCAGCCGTCGGTCAGGTACATGCCCTGCGTGGCCTGCAGGCCCAGCGAGTGCACGTCGTTGATGAACACCAGCAGGCCGGCCATCTTCATGGTCTTGGTCACGCCGAATTCATTGGCGGCCTTGACCGAGTTGATGAAATCGCCGCCCGCGTTGGCCAGACCCAGGATCTGAGCCTTGGAGGCCTGGGCCTGCAGCAGGAAGGAGGAGAAGTCCGACGAGCCCAGCGGCGCGCGCACCTGGCCCTTCACATCGCCGCCCACGGCCTTGACCACGGCCATCGTGTCGCGTTCCAGCGCGTGGCCGAAGGCGTAGTCGGCCGTCAGGAAGAACCAGCTCTTGCCGCCGTCCTTCACCACCGCCGAGCCGGTGCCGCGCGCCAGCGCCACGGTGTCGTAGGCGTAGTGCACGGTGTAGGGCGAGCACTGGGCATTGGTCAGGTCCGAGGCGCCCGCGCCGATGGCGATGAAGGGCTTTTTCTTCTCGGCGGCCACGCCGGCCATGGCCAGGCTGGTCGACGAGTTGGTGCCGGCGATGATGACGTCCACCTTCTGCTCGTCGAACCACTCGCGCACGCGCGCCGAGGCCACGTCGGCCTTGTTCTGGTGGTCGGCCGAGACGACCTCGATCTTCTTGCCGTTGATCGAGCCGCCGGCGTCTTCGATCGCCATGCGCACGGCCTCCAGGCCGCCCTTGCCGTCGATGTCCGAATACACGCCGGACATGTCGGTGATGAAGCCGACGCGGATGACGTCGTCCGAGATGCCTTGCGCCTGGGCGGTGGCCCCGGCAAATCCCAGGCCGGCAGCGGCCAGTGCGGCAGTGATGGTGTGCAGCTTCATGGGATGACTCCTCTTCCCTTCGGTGTGTGGCGCCGGGGATTCCGGCGAAGACAAGCTGTTTGTTCTAGACGCCCAGCAGTTCGTTGAGCGTGTCTTGTTTTTCTGCGAGTTCCGCGGCTTCGAAGTGTTCGACGATCTGGCCGTGTTCCATGACGTAGAAGCGGTCGGCCAGCGGCGCGGCGAAGCGGAAGTTCTGTTCCACCATCACGATGGTATAGCCGCGCTGCTTCAGCGCCGTGATCATGCGGGCCAGGGCCTGCACGATGACCGGCGCCAGGCCTTCGGAGATCTCGTCCAGCAGCAGCAGGTTGGCGCCGGTGCGCAGGATGCGCGCCACCGCCAGCATCTGCTGTTCGCCGCCCGACAGGCGGGTGCCCGGCGAGTGCCTGCGTTCCAGCAGGTTGGGGAACATGTCGTAGATCTCGGCCAGCGACATGCCGCCGCCCAGCGAACCGACCACCGGGGGCAGCAGCAGGTTTTCCTCGCAGGACAGGCTGGCGAAGATGCCGCGTTCCTCGGGGCAGTAGCCCACGCCCAGGTGGGCGATCTTGTAGGTGGGCAGGTCGATGGCCTCGGTGCCGTGGATGCGGACCGAGCCCTTGCGCGAGCCGGTCAGGCCGAGGATGGCCCGCAGCGTGGTGGTGCGCCCGGCGCCATTGCGTCCGAGCAGCGTAACGACCTCGCCCTGTCCCACGCGCATATCCACGCCGTGCAGGATGTGCGATTCCCCGTACCAGGCCTGCAGGCCCGAAATTTCGAGTGCCGGGGTGCTCATGCATGTGCTCCTTGCAATTCGCCTTCGGTGGTGCCCATGTAGGCTTGCATCACGGCGGGATGGCGGGAGACTTCGGCATACGAGCCTTCCGCCAGCACCGATCCGCGCGCCAGCACGGTGATGGTGTCGGCGATCGACGACACCACGTTCATATTGTGTTCGACCATCAGGATGGTGCGGCCCGCGCTGACGCGCTTGATCAGCTGGGTGACGCGGTCCACGTCCTCGTGGCCCATGCCCTGGGTGGGTTCGTCCAGCAGCATCAGCTCGGGCTCCATCGCCAACGTGGTGGCGATTTCCAGCGCGCGCTTGCGGCCGTAGGGCAGGTTCACCGTGGTTTCATCGGCGAAGGCGCCTAGGTCCACCTGTTCGAGCAGCTCGCGCGCCGGCGCGTTCAGCGAGGCCAGCTGCTTGTCGCTGCGCCAGAAGTGGAACGACAGGCCTGTCTTGCGCTGCAGGCCGATGCGCACGTTCTCCAATACGGTCAGGTGCGGAAACACCGCCGAGATCTGGAACGAGCGGATCACGCCGCGCCGCGCGATCTGCGCGGGACGTTCGCCGGTGATGTCGACGCCGTTGAACTTGATGGTTCCCGACGTGGGGGAAAGGAACTTCGTCAGCAGATTGAAGCATGTGGTCTTGCCCGCGCCGTTCGGCCCGATCAAGGCATGAATCTCGCCCCGCTTGATACGCAAATCGACCCCATTGACCGCGACGAAGCCGCGGAACTCCTTGGTGAGGCCTTTTGTCTCCAGGATCGTGTCGTCCATGTCGCTGCACCAGCGTTGTATTTATAAGAGTGCCATCCGCCGCGTTGCGCCGGAGCCCCGCAGGGCCGAGAAAGCCGCGTGTAAATTCAACGTTTTCTCGAGAGTTGCGGCGAGTATGCGCACCTATTTCTCAAAATTCCATGAGGGTTTTTCATAGGTTTTGCAGTGCGGAAAGCTGAATTGTCAGGTAGCTGACAATGCGCGATTTCTAAAGGGCGAAAACGCGGCAAACGCGCGTAGCGCATCGCAACAAATCTGTCTTGATCGTCATCAAACTGACAAATATGCCGAGCCAGGGAAAACCCGGTTCGAGAACTGAACCGGGGCGGCCGGAAACGGCCTGGACGAGCGCCGGTTAATGCCGGCGGCTTATCAAGCGGGCGTTTTCGGCTTGTATTCGCAGAGGTCGGAAATGCCGCATTGCGGGCATTTCGGCTTGCGTGCCACGCACACATAGCGGCCGAGCAGAATCAGCCAGTGGTGGGCGTTGAGCATATATTCGGCCGGCACGAACTTCTCGAGTTTCCTCTCGACTTCCAGCACGTTTTTTCCAGGCGCGATGCCGGTGCGGTTGGACACGCGGAATATATGCGTGTCCACCGCCATGGTGTGTTCGCCGAATGCGGTGTTGAGCACCACGTTGGCGGTCTTGCGGCCCACGCCGGGCAGCGCTTCGAGTTCCTCGCGCGTGCGCGGCACTTCGCCGCCATGCTGCTCGAGCAGGATGCGGCAGGTGGCGATGGCGTTCTTGGCCTTGGTGCGGAACAGGCCGATGGTCTTGATGTAGTCGGCCAGGCCTTCCTCGCCCAGCGCCAGCATCGCCGCGGGCGTGCCGTGCCCGGGGAAGAACTTGCGCGTGGCGATGTTGACCGACTTGTCCGTCGCCTGGGCCGACAGCAGCACGGCGATCAGCAGCTGGAACGGCGTGTCGTATTCCAGCTCGGTGGTCGGGTTCGGATTGGCCGCCTGCAGGCGGGCGAAGATCTCTCGGCGTTTGGCGGCGTTCATGGGCGCGGGGCGTTGCGGCGGGCCCGGGCGCGGGCCAGCGCGGATTCGATGGCGGAGCGTTTGCGGTCTTCGTCCTGTTCGGCCGTCGCGGTGTCGCGCGGCGCGGGAGCATCGGGGATCTCGGCGGCCATCAGGCGCGCGTTGTCCGCCGCCAGACGCGCCAGGCGCGCCTGGTGGCCGCGATGGCGCTGGCGGCTGATGTCGGCGTCTTCGGCGGTCCAGCCGCGTCCTGCCGGCACCATGTCGATGCAATCGACCGGACAGGGCGCCACGCACAGATCGCAGCCGGTGCACCAGTCGGCCAGCACCGTGTGCATGCGCTTGTTGGCGCCGACGATGGCGTCCACCGGACAGGCCTGGATGCAGAGCGTGCAGCCGATGCAATGCGCTTCGTCGATGCGCGCCACCAGCAGCGGGCCGGGATGGCCGCGCGTCAGGTCCAGCGGCAGGATCGGCTGCTCCAGCAGAGCGGCCAGCGCGGCGATGCCTTCGTCGCCGCCGGGCGGGCAGCGGTTGATGGGGGCTACGCCGGCGGCGATGGCGTCGGCGTAGGGCCGGCAGCCGTCATGGCCGCACTTGGTGCATTGCGTCTGCGGCAATAGCGCGTCGATGCGGTCGGCGAGCGGGGGACAGGACATGGCGATTCGGTAGAAAACAAAAGGGGCCGCGCGGGCCCCGTGGACTTACGGTACGGCTGGAAGGCGGCGGGGGATGAGGACTGCGCCTCGTCCGGCCCGCGCGCGATCGCGGCGGGTGCCGCGCTTCAGGCCGATTGCCGGATGAATTCGGCGATTTTAGGACAGATCATCTCGCGCCAGCGGCGGCCCGAGAAAATCCCGTAGTGGCCGCAGTTCGGCGCGGTGTAGTGCTGCTTGCGGTCGGCAGGGATGTTCTTGCACAGCTTGATCGCCGCGCGCGTCTGGCCCTGGCCCGAGATGTCATCCAGCTCGCCTTCGATGGTGAAGAGGGCGACCAGCTTGATATCGGCCGGGCGTACCAGGTTGCCGTCCACTTCCCAGGTGCCGTTGGGCAGCTGGACTTCCTGGAACACCATGCGGATCGTGTCCAGGTAGAACTCGGCCGGCATGTCCAGCACGGCGTTGTATTCGTCGTAGAAGCGGCGGTGCGCCTCGGCGTCGCTGTCGTCGCCGCGCAGCAGGTCCAGGTAGAAGTCGTAGTGCGACTTCATGTGGCGATCGGGATTCATGGCCATGAACCCGGCGTGCTGCAGGAAGCCCGGATAGACCTTGCGGCCAGATCCCGGATAGCGCGGCGGCACGGGGTGGATGACCTGGTTCTCGAACCACGAATAGGGCTTGGTCGTGGCCAGGCGATTGACCTGCGTGGGCGACTGGCGCGGGTCGATGGGGCCGCCCATCATCACCATGCTGCGCGGCTGGCAGGGATCGTTGGCCGAGGCCATCAGCGACACGGCGGCCAGCACCGGCACGGTGGGCTGGCACACGGAAATGACGTGCACGTCCGGGCCCAGGTGGCGGATGAAGTCCTGCACGTAGCGCACGTAGTCGTTCAGGTGGAACGGGCCGGCCGACAGCGGCACCATGCGCGCGTCGATCCAGTCGGTCACGTAGACGTCGTGGGCGGGCAGCAGGGCGCGCACGGTGTCGCGCAGCAGCGTGGCGTGGTGGCCCGACAGCGGCGCCACCAGCAGGACCTTCGGGTCTTTCTGCGAGGCGTGCCGCACGTCGCGGTGGAAGTGCACCAGGCGACAGAAGGGCTTGTCCAGGGCCACGGCCTCGGTGATGCGGACGGACTTGCCGTCGATCTCGGTGGCGGGCAGGCCCCAGGCGGGTTTCTGGTATTCCTTGCCGATGCGGGTCATCAGCTCATAGCCGGCGGCCAGCTGACGCGAGATCGGGGTATAGGCAAGGGGACTGTAGGGGCTGGAGAACAGCTGGGAACCGGCATCCGTGAATGCAGCGAACGGAGTCAGGAAGGCGCGCTGCATTTCGTGCAATTGGTACAGCATTTCGAGATGTCCTTCTGGGGTCGTGCGTGTGTCCCGATTATTGCGCCGGGAAGTAAGTGTATTTCGAACTGATCTAAAAGAATTTGCCGGAAGGGACTGATTTTGTTGCTAAAAAGCGACTCGTCATATCTTTCACGCCAGTTTATGGCGGATTTTATGCGATGGCGTGATGCCGGATGGCGTATCCGGGGTCGGACGGAGTATGTAGGCGCGGCGGCGCCCGGCGGATACATCGGCTACGGCAATCGGTGGACTGCCGGGACCCGGGGCTGGCGCGGCACGCGGCTGCTGGCACACAATGGCGCATCACTGGCTTTGAGGAGCTGGGCATGCCCGTACAGCAGCATATGGAACAGGCCGCGCTGGCCGACCTGCGACCCACGCAGATGACGGTGGGCGCGGCAGAGGTGGCGGTCAAGCGCTCGCAGTGGGCGCAACTCAAGCCCAAGGCGCGCGACAAGCTTCTGCAAAGCCACTGGTTTCCCGCCGTGCGCGGGCCGCGCGGACGCTTCTATATCGTCGATCACCATCATCTGGGCCAGGCGCTGACCCATGAAAAGGTGCAGAACGTCTGGGTGATGCAGCTGGCCGACTTCAGCGGCGTCGAGACCGACCTGTTCTGGCGGCTCATGGAGTTCCATCACTGGGCGCATCCCTACGATGAAAAAGGCCGGCGCCACGATTTCGCGGCCATTCCCAGGCGCCTGACGCAATTGAAGGACGATCCTTACCGCAGCCTGGCCGGCGAGGTGCGCAAGGCGGGTGGCTATGCCAAGGACTCCGCGCCGTTCACCGAATTCCTGTGGGCGGACTTCTTTCGGCCGTACTTCGGCAAAGGCGAGTTGGGCCATGTCGATGGCCAGGGCCTGCCGCAGGCCTGCGTCGTGTCGGCGGTGGCGCTGGCGCGCAGCGCCAAGGCGCGCTTTCTGCCGGGCTGGTCCGGCGTGGATGCGCCCGCCGCTCCCCGGGGCTGACATGCGCCTGCCGATGCCCGCCGGGGCCGACTGGGTGGCCGGGCTGTCCATCGCGGGCTTGCTGCTGCCCGAGGCCGTGGCCTATGCCGGCATAGCCGGCGTGCCGCCGCAGGCCGGCGTGATGGCGCTGTTCGCGGGCCTGCTGGTCTATGGGCTGCTGGGCAGCAGCCGTTTCGCGATCGTCTCGTCCACATCGTCGTCGGCCGCGGTGCTGGCGGCGGCCACGGCTTCGGTGCTGCATGTGAGCGACGACCTGCGCCATCTGATGGGCGTGGCCATGGTGCTGACGGCCGGCGTGATCTTCGTGCTGGCCGGTCTGGCGCGGCTCGGCGCGGTGTCGCAGTTCATCGCCAAGCCGGTGTTGCGCGGCTTTGCGCTGGGACTGGCGCTGACCATCGTCGTCAAGCAGTTGCCGGTGGCGGTGGCCGTGCATCCGGCGCACAGCGATTTCCTGCGCTATGCCTGGGATCTGCTGAGCCAGTGGCGGCTCTGGAACCTGCATGGCCTGGCGATGATGCTGGCGGCGCTGCTGGCGCTGCGCCTGCTCGGGCGCTGGAAGGCGGTGCCGGGCGCCTTGCTGGTGATCGCGGCCGGCATCGTGCTTGATGCGCTGGGCTATTGCCAGGCCTGGGGCATCGCGCCGGTGGGGACGCTGGCCATCGGCGGCAGCCGGCCTGCGCTGCCATCGCTGGCCCTGGCGGACTGGCTGCGCGTGGGTCAACTGGCCATGGCGCTTGCCCTGATCCTGTATGCCGAGTCGTACAGCTCCATCCGCAGTCTGGCGCTGCGCCATGGCGATGCAGTGTCGCCCAACCGCGACCTGGTGGCGCTGGGCGCGGCCAATGCGCTGTCCGCGCTGTTCCAGGGCATGCCGGTGGGGGCCGGGTATTCGGCCAGCTCCGCCAACGAGGTGGCCGGCGCGCGCAGCAAGGCGGCGGGCCTGGTGGCCTGCGCGGTGATTGGCGTGCTGGTGTGGCAGCTGCTGCCATGGATGGAGCGCATTCCCGAGCCGCTGCTCGCGGCCATCGTCATCCATGCCGTGGCCCATACCCTGAGCCCAGCGGCGCTGCGGCCGTACTTCGCCTGGAGGCGCGATCGCCTGGTGGCGCTGGCGGCCTTCGTGGCGGTGATCCTGCTGGGCGTGCTCGATGGCCTGCTGCTGGCCATCGCGGTCAGCATCGCCATGCTGCTCAAGCGTTTTGCCGAGCCGCGCGTGAGCTGGCTCGGCCAATTGCCGCATACACGCGACTACGTCGATACCGCGCGCCATCCCGAAGCCGCCGCGGTGCCGGACGTGTTGATCGCCCGGCCCGAAGCGCCGCTGTTTTTCGGCAACGCCGACGCCATCTTTGCCGCCATTCGCGCGCGCGTCGAGGCGCAACGGGGCGCGGGCCTGCGCGCGGTGGTGCTGAGCATGGAGGAGTCGCCCGACCTGGACGGCACCAGCGTGGAGGCGCTGGCCGATTTTGCCGCGCAGATGCGGCAATGGAACCTGCCGCTGGTGCTGGCCCGGACCAAGGACGCCGTGCGTGAACTGCTGGCGCGCGTGGACATGGCCGCGTTGCCGGCCAGCGCCTATGCTGCGTGGAGCGTGGATGACGCGGTGGCGGCGCTGAACGGCATTGGTGAACCAGGGGCGGCCGACGCGAAGCCGGCCGGCTAGTGTGCTGTCCCGTAGGTACGTCCGCATGACGAAATTCATCCATAGACGTCAGGGCTAGGCGCAAACCGCAGTGATACCCGTAGGTATCGCGAGGATTTGCAACGACGCCATGGCGGCTAGGGGTGGATTTCGTGCGGGCGTATCTGCGGGACAGCACACTAGCCTGTCACCAATAATTTTCCACAGCCAGGTTGCCGGGAATGCCCCGGCGGCCGGGCTTGAAGCCGCGTTCGCCCAGCAGCTTGCGGGCATCGGCCAGCATCGCCGGGTTGCCGCAGAGCATGATCTTGGCGGCTTCCGGGTCCAGCGCCTGGCCGGCGAGCTGCTCCAGGCGGCCGTCGGCGATCAGGGTGGTCAGCCGTTCCTGCGGCATGCCGGGCAGGGCTTCGCGGGTGGCAATGGGCAGGTAGACGAGCTTGCGCGGGTCGGCGGCGAAGTGGCTGGCCAGGTCCGGGCGGCGGGCGAGGCTTTCGATTTCCTCGCGATAGGCCAGCTCTTCGGTGGTACGCACACCGTGCACCAGGACGATGCGGCGGTAGGCGCTCCAGGCCGCGGGATCACGCAGGATGGACAGGTAGGCCGACAGCCCCGTGCCCGAGGCCAGCAGCCACAGGTCGCCGCCGGGCGCGAAGCGTTCCAGCGTCAGGAAGCCATAGGGCGCTTTTTCCACGTACAGCGCATCGCCCGGAACCAGGCGGGCCATGCGGGGACTGAACAGGCCTCCGGGGACCACGATGGAGTAGAACTCCAGCCAGGGCTGGCCGGGCGCCGACACCATCGAATAGGCGCGCCACAGAGTGGGCGGGCCGTCGGGATCATCCGCCGCCGGCAGGCCGACCCGGGCGAACTGGCCGGGCTGGAAATCGTAGGCGTCGTCGCGCGTGACGCGCACCGAGAACAGCTTGCCGGGCACCCAGGTGTGGACGCTGGTGACGGTCTGGCGCGTGTATTTGGAGTCTTCGGTCATCGGGTTACCGCGACGCGGACGGCCGGGCTGGCGCGCCGCGAGGCGCGGACTACTTTTCCAGGTATTGCAGCTTGTCCTGTACGCCGTTCCACTGGTCGGCGTCGGGCAGGGGCTTCTTGGCGCGGCTGATGCTGGCGAACTCGGGCGAGAGTTCGGCGTTCAGCGCGATGAAATTCAGCTGGTCCTGCGGCACGTCTTCTTCGGCGTAGATGGCGTTGGCCGGGCATTCGGGGATGCAGACGGCGCAGTCGATGCATTCGTCCGGGTCGATCACGAGGAAGTTCGGACCCTCACGAAAACAGTCCACCGGGCACACGTCTACGCAATCGGTGTACTTGCACTTGATACAGTTTTCGGTGACTACGTGGGTCATTCTCAGGAACTCCGGGATCGGCGGCGTGTGTTTCGGCTTTATAGGTATTGCCGGGCGGATTTTAACCAATGCCGCGCCATCGCGTCCCGAATACCCGTATTGACATCGTGGCGCAATGGGGGGAGAGCCCTGCGCTCTATGCTATGGTGTGGCGAAACGATACGCGCAATCATGATAATTACCTCGCTGCTCGACACCGACCTGTACAAATTCAGCATGATGCAGGTGGTTTTGCATCATTTTCCCGCTGCCCAGGTCGAGTACCGCTACAAATGCCGCACGCGGGGCGTCGATCTGCACCCGTATCTGGATGAAATCCGCGAGGAAGTGCACCAGCTGTGCCAGCTGCGCTTCACCGAAGACGAATTAAATTATCTGCGCGGCTTGCGTTTCATCAAGAGTGACTTCGTTGATTTCCTCGGGCTGTTCCACATGCCCGAGCGCTGCATCCACATCGCCGAGGGCGACGCGCCCGGCGAGATCAGCATCGAGGTCAAGGGCCCGTGGCTGCACACCATCCTCTTCGAGATCCCGGTGCTGGCCATCGTCAACGAGGTCTTTTTCCGCAACACGCGCAAGAATCCCGACTGGGAAGAAGGCCGCAAGCGGCTGCAGTCCAAGATGCACCTGGTGCTGGACGATCCGGCGCTGGCTGATTTCCGCGTGGCCGAATACGGCACGCGCCGCCGCTTCTCCAAGGTCTGGCACGAGGAAGTCGTGTCCACCATGAAGGCGCAGATGGGGCCGCACTTCGCCGGCACCAGCAACGTGCTGCTGGCCAAGCAGCACGAGGTGCTGCCGCTGGGCACCATGGGTCACGAGTACCTGCAGGCCTGCCAGGCGCTGGGGCCGCGACTGCGCGATTCGCAGGTGTTCGCGCTGGAAGTCTGGGCCAAGGAATACCGCGGCGACCTGGGCATCGCGCTGTCCGATGTCTATGGCATGGATGCCTTCCTGCGCGACTTCGACATGTATTTCTGCAAGCTCTTCGACGGCGCGCGCCATGATTCGGGCGACCCCTTCATCTGGGGCGAGCGCCTGCTCGAGCACTACCGCAAGAACCGCGTCGATCCGCGCGCCAAGACCCTGGTGTTCTCGGATTCGCTGACCTTCCCGCGCGCGATCGAGCTGGCGCGCCAGTTCGCCGGGCGCTGCAAGGTGTCGTTCGGCATCGGCACCAACCTCACCAACGACCTGGGCCACGAGCCGCTGCAGATCGTCATGAAGATGGTCCGCTGCAACGGCCAGCCGGTGGCCAAGGTGTCCGACGCGCCCGAGAAGACCATGTGCGACGATCCCGCCTACCTGGCCTATCTGCGCCAGGTTTTCCAGCTGCCTCCCGCTTGAAACCGGCACGCGGTAAAGTGCCGGTTCGACCGCATTGTTCCACCCATCCACTTGCACATTAGGGGAAATATTCATGAGCAGCATCAAGCGCTTCCACGTCGACAAGCGCCTGTCGGACATGGCCGTGTACAACGGCGTCGCCTACCTGGCTGGCCAGGTGCCCGATGACGCCACCCTGGACATCACCGGCCAGACCGCGCAAGTGCTGGCGACCATCGACCGTCTGCTGGCCGAGGCCGGCACGGACAAGACCAAGATCCTGATGGCCCAGATCTACGTGGCCAACATGAAGGAATTCGACGGCATGAACAAGGCCTGGGACGCCTGGGTCGCCGCCGGCAACTCGCCCCCGCGCGCCACCGTCGAGGCCCGCCTGGCCAATCCCGACTTCAAGGTCGAGATCGTCGTGACCGCCGCCGTTGCCTGATCGCTGATCGGTTCGGCCAGCAAGGCGAAAAGCCCACGCGATGCGTGGGCTTTTTCATTCCGGCATGTTCCCGGAATTGCCTGCGGGCGAGGCGGATGCGGGCCGGTTCAGCCGCCCAGCAGCATCAGTCCGGCCAGCAGTCCGCCCAGTTCTGCGCAGCGCTCCAGATCGGCCGCCGGCACGGTCTTGGGGGCGGCGATCTGCGCCGGCGTCTGCGCGCCCAGGTTCACGATCAGGGCCGGCGCCGCCGCGCGCAGGCGCCAGCCCGTGCAGATGCGTTCGGTCTGCCGCGCCGCCCCCGCGCCGTCGCTGCCCGCGCTGATGGCACAGGCATAGGGCAGGCCCTGGATGCGGTCCAGCGCGCCGTAGTAGCAGCGGTCGAAGAATTCCTTCATTTCCCCGCTCAGGCTGGCCAGGTTCTCGGGCGCGCAGAACAGGAAACCGCCGCTGGCCAGCAGATCGTCCACGCCGGCGTCGGCGGCGCGCTTGAGCGTGACCGCGAAACCGGCCTCGGGCGCCAGCTCGGCGGCGGCCGTCGCGGCGCCGTCGGCCGCCGCCTCGGCCATCTGCCGCGCGGCGCCGGTGCGCGAATGCCAGACGATGAGCAGCGGCTTCATGCCAGCCTCTCCGCCGGATCCTGCCGGTAGTAGGCGCGCAGCATGGCATACCATTCGGGCAGCGCGTCGCGCATGGGCCAGGGGTCGACGAAGAAATGCTCGGAGCTGACGGCGAAGAACTCGGCTTCGTCGGTCGCCGCATAGGGATCCATCGGCAGTTGGCCATACCAGGCGTCGGCGTCCTCGCTTTCCGGATCCATGTCGGGCGGGATGGCTGCCTCGACCGCGTCCAGCGCCGCGATGAAGCGGTCCAGGCTGTCGTCCAGCACGCGGCGCCAGGCGCGCGGCGCGATGTCGGGATGCGCCGCCAGCGAGGGCATGCCGTCGGCGTCGCCGGCCTGCAGGTCCAGCTTGTGCGCGAATTCGTGGATCACCACGTTGAAGCCGCCGTCCGACAACTGCGCGTCTTCCCAGGACAGGATCACCGGGCCGCCGTCCCAGGCCTCGCCGGCCGCGTCCTCGATGTATTCGTGCACCACGCCGTCCTCGTCCTGGCGCGAGCGGGGGATGCGGAAGCCGGAGGGGTAGACGATGATCTCGTCCCAGCCTTCGTAGAGCGAGGGCGTCAGATTCAGGATGGGCAGGCTGGCCTGCGCCGCGATCGACAGGCGCATCGCGTCCGTGACGTCCAGGCCCTGCGCGCCGTTGATCGACTTGCTGGCCAGCAGCCAGGCCGAGCGCGCGAGCAGCTGCGCCCTTTCCTGTTCGTTCAGCGCGGCCAGGAAGGGATGGGCCTCCAGCACCTGGCGCCAGAGTTCGGGTGAGATGCGGGCCTGCATTTCGGCCACGGCGGACGGGCGGGCGCCCCGGCCCTTGAGCCAGCGCAACATGGGCGTCGATTCCTTTGCGTGTGTTTTTCGGGTCTGGGTTGTTTCGATATGCCCGGGGCGCCGGTTTCCGGGCCGCGGTCCCGGGCGCCATTTCAGTGTGGGCAGACGCTAGTGTAGAGTGTCGAAATATTCTGATCGTTCCCCGTAATCCGCCCACTTTCCCGTCATGTCAGTCTCGCCCGTTCCAGACGCGCCTACGCCTTTCGACGCTTCCTGGCGGCAGGAGGCGGGAGACGGCCTGGATGCCGACGGCCTGGCGCTGATCGACCAGGCCGTGGCCTGGGCCGAGCCGCGCTTCGAGGGCCAGCAGGCCCTGACCGGGGAGTCGCTGGCCTCGCACGGGGCCGGCGTGGTCCGCATCCTGGCGGGCATGCACACCGATGCCGCCACCCGCGCGGCGGCCCTGCTGGCCGCCTTGCCCACCGACCTGACCGCGCCCGCGCCGGCGCCGCGCAACGATCCTGTCGCCACCGCGTTTGGCCAGGAAGTGGCGCGGCTGGTGCAGGGCACGCGGGCGCTGCTGCGACTGGGCGTGGTGGCCCGGCACGCCAGCGACGCCGCCGCCGAGAGCGGTTCGCAAAAGGAAATGCAGCGCAAGATGCTGCTGGCCATGGCCGCCGACCTGCGCATCGTGCTGATGCGGCTGGCCTCGCGCCTGCGCACGCTGCGCTGGCACGCCGAAAGCAAGACGCCCTGTTCCGTGGAGTTCGCGCGCGAAACCCTGGATCTGTACGCGCCGCTGGCCAACCGGCTCGGCATCTGGCAGATCAAGTGGGAAATGGAAGATCTGGCGTTCCGCTTCCTGGAGCCCGACCGCTACAAGCAGATCGCGCGCCTGCTGGAAGAGAAGCGGGTCGAGCGCGAAGCCTTCATCGCCGGCGCCATCGAGCGCCTGCAATCGGCGCTGGCCGCCAGCGGCGTGCACGCGGAGGTCAGCGGTCGGCCCAAACATATCTACAGCATCTGGAACAAGATGCGCATCAAGCGCCTGGACTTCGCCCAGATGTACGACCTGCGCGCGTTGCGCGTCATCGTCGACGATGTGCGCGACTGCTATACGGCGCTGGGCATGGTGCACGAGATGTGGACGCCCATCGCCGAGGAATTCGACGACTATATTTCGCGGCCCAAGCCCAATGGCTACCGCTCGCTGCATACGGTGGTGGCCGACCACGACGGCCGGCCCTTCGAGGTGCAGATCCGCACGCGCGAGATGCACCAGTTCGCCGAGTACGGCATGGCCGCGCACTGGCGCTACAAGGAGGCCGGCGCCAAGGGCGGGCAGGTCTCCGCGTCCAGCGAATACGACCGGCAGCTGTCGTGGATGCGCCAGCTGCTGGCCTGGAACAGCGAGGTCGAGGCCGGCGATCAGGCCCCGGTGGCTCCGGCCGCGCCGGAACCGGCCAAGCCGGCGACGCGCGGCGCGGGCAAGGCGCGTCATGCAGCCGCCGAACCGGCCCAGAGCGATGAGCGCATCTACGTGATGACGCCCCAGGCGCGCGTGATCGAGCTGCCTGCCGGCGCCACGCCGGTGGACTTCGCCTATCACCTGCACACGGACCTGGGGCATCGCTGCCGCGGCGCGCGCGTCGATGGCCAGATGGTGCCGCTGCAGACCAGGTTGTCCACGGGGCAGACGGTCGAGATCATCTCGGCCAAGTCCGGCGGTCCGTCGCGCGACTGGCTCAACCCGCAGCTGGGCTTCCTGGCCAGTCCGCGCGCCCGCTCCAAGGTCCGCATGTGGTTCAACGCCATCGAACTGCAGCAGCGCATCACGCAGGGGCAGGCGCTGGTCGAAAAGGAACTGCAGCGCCTGGGCAAGACCGCCGTCAACCTGGAGCAGCTGGCCCAGAATCTGGGCTTTGCCCGCGCCGACGACCTGTATGTGGCGGCGGCCAAGGAAGAATTCAGCCTGCGGCAGATCGACGGGCTGTTCCAGCAACCCGCGCCGGCCGCCGAGCACGTGCCCGCGGCCCTGCGCGGCGCCAGCGCCGAGAGCGCCGAGAAAAGCGGCAAGAGCGGCGTGCTGGTGGTGGGCGTCGGTTCGCTGCTGACGCAGCTGGCGCGCTGCTGCCGTCCCGCGCCGCCGGACGCCATCGCCGGCTTTGTCACTCGAGGCCGAGGCGTGTCCATCCATCGCCGCGATTGCCACAGCTACCTGGCGCTGGCCGAGCGCGAGCCCGAGCGAGTTATCGAGGTGGCCTGGGGCGAGACCTCGGACACGTTCTATCCGGTGGACATCAGCGTGCGCGCGCACGACCGTTCCGGCCTGCTGCGCGACCTGTCGGAAGTGTTCGCGCGGCTGCGCCTGAACGTGGTGGGCGTGAACACGCAGAGCCGGCAGTCGCTGGCGCACATGGTGTTCACGGTGGAAGTGCGCGGCGGCGAATCGCTGACCCGCGCGCTGGATGCCCTGGCCGAGGTCCAGGGCGTGTCGTCGGCCGTCAGGCGCTGAGCGGCCGGTCCCGCCGCCCGGCAAGGACGGCGGGAGGACGCCGCGGGCGCGGCGTCGGGCAGATCCTAGTGGTCCAGGCTGTCGTGCGCGCGGTCGCGCATGAAGAACGAGGCCACCAGGCCGAGCGCCACGCCGAACATGACGTAGTAGGCCGGGGCCATGGGCGAGCCGGTGGACTTGATCAGCCAGGTGACGATGAACTGGGCGAAGCCGCCGAAGATCATCACCGCCACGTTATAGGCCAGCGACAGGCCGACCGAGCGCACGCGCGCCGGGAACAGCTCGGCCATGACCGTGCTGAACACGCCGAAGAAGGCCGACACGAAGAAGCACACCACCACCTGCACGGTCAGCAGGCGCGAGATGGACGGCGCGTCCGTCAGCCATGCGTACAGCGGGTACAGCACCAGCAGGTAGCCGATCAGCGAGCCGATCACGATCGGGCGGCGGCCGACGCGGTCGGACCAGGCGCCCATGAACGGCGTCAGCAGCACCATCAGCCCGGCGCCGACCATCTGCACCAGGAAGGTCTGGTTCAGCGGCAGCTTCAGGATCTGGGTCGAATAGGTCACCAGATACGTGAAGGTGATGTAGATGGACACCGTGGCCGTGACCACGAGGCCCACGCCGATCAGCGTCTCGCGGGTGTGGGTCAGCAGCATCTGGCCCAGGCTCAGGCGCTGGACCATGCCGCGCGCGGCGGCCTGGCGGTCCTCTTCCTTCATCTGCTTGAAGGCGTCGGTTTCGTCGATGTTGCGGCGGATATAGATGGCGATGGGCACGATCACCAGGCCAAACGCGAAGGGCAGGCGCCAGGCCCAGGCGGCGATCTGTTCCTGGGTGAAGAACTCGGTGATCAGCGTGCCGCAGGCCGCGCCGATCAGCAGCGCCAGCATCTGGCCGGCCATCTGCCAGGAGCCGTAGAAGCCGCGCTTGCCCTTGGGGGCCATTTCGATCAGCAGGGCGGTGGACGTGCCGAACTCGCCGCCGGCCGAGAAGCCCTGCAGCAGGCGCGCGATCAGGATGAAGATGGGGGCCAGAATGCCGGCCGCGTGGTAGGTCGGGGCCACCGTGATCAGGGCGATGGATACCGCCATCAGCGAGGTGACCATCACCATGGCGGCCTTGCGGCCCTTCTTGTCGCCGTACAGGCCGAGGATGATGCCGCCGACCGGGCGCATGAAGAAGCCGACGCCGAAGATGGCGGTGGTCATCAGGATGGCGTTCAGCTCGCTGCCGGGCACGCTGGGGTCGGTGGGGAAGAACAGCTTCGAGATGATCGGCGTCATGAACGCGAACACCAGGAAGTCGTACCATTCGAGGGCATTGCCTATGACTGCGGCCACGATGTTGCGCGTGGGGACTGCTTTGTGCTGCACGGTTTCTCCTTGGGGGTGTATTGCACTGCGGGCGGTATTCTAGATCGTTCACTCTTTAAGGATCGCCGCCCGCGTCCGGCACGTGGGCGCGCGCTGGCTTTAAACTCTGTTCTTTTACACCTCAAGAGAACAGACACATGAACGCGCGCACCTGGCTGGAAACGCTGGTCGGCTTCGACACCACCAGCCGCAATTCCAATCTCGCCCTGATCGAAACCGTCCGCGATTGGCTGC
Source organism: Achromobacter sp. Marseille-Q0513 (assembly GCF_018195695.1). Lineage (NCBI taxonomy): Bacteria > Pseudomonadati > Pseudomonadota > Betaproteobacteria > Burkholderiales > Alcaligenaceae > Achromobacter > Achromobacter sp. Marseille-Q0513. The sequence continues at coordinate 20,822 of NZ_JAGTJY010000077.1, forward strand.
GCGGCCTGGGCGTGGAGGCCTGGCTGGCGCACAATCCCGAACGCACCAAGGCGAACCTGTTCGCCACGCTGCCCGCGCAGGACGGCAACCAGCAGGGCGGTATCGTGCTGTCGGGCCACACCGACGTGGTGCCGGTGGACGGCCAGGACTGGAGCTCGGACCCGTTCAAGCTGATCGAAAAGGACGGCCTGCTCTATGGCCGCGGCAGCTGCGACATGAAGGGCTTCATCGCCGGTTCGCTGGCGCTGGTGCCGGAATTCCTGGCCATGCCGCGCAAGAAACCCATCCATCTGGCGTTCTCCTACGACGAGGAAGTCGGCTGCGCCGGCGCGCCCTACATGCTGGCCGACCTGCACGAACGCGGCATCCGCCCCGAAGGCTGCGTGGTGGGCGAGCCCACCGGCATGCAGGTGGTGGTGGCGCACAAGGGCATCAACCTGTTCCGCTGCAAGGTGCACGGCAAGGCGGCGCACTCGTCGCTGACCCCGCGCGGCTGCAACGCCATCGAATACGCCGCCCGCCTGATCTGCCGAATTCGCGACCTGGCCGACAGCTTCAAGGCCAACGGCCCGTACGACCAGTTCTACGACGTGCCGTTCTCGACCATGACCACCAACCAGATCCGCGGCGGCATCGCGGTGAACACGATTCCGGAACTGTGCGAGTTCACGTACGAATTCCGCAACCTGCCCGGCATGCGTCCCGACGACATCCAGGCCGAGGTCGAGCGCTATGTGCGCGAAGAGCTGCTGCCGCGCATGCAGGCCGAGTTCGACGGCGCCCGGATCGAGATCGAGACCGGCGCGGCCGCCCCGGCGCTGGAAGCCTCCGAGCAGGCAGCCATCACTCAACTGGTGCGCGCGCTGACCGAGGACCGCGTCACCCGCAAGGTCGCCTATGGCACCGAGGCCGGCCTGTTCCAGGGCATCGGCATTCCCACCGTGGTCTGCGGCCCCGGCCACATCGAACAGGCCCACAAGCCCAATGAGTACGTGGCCCTGGACCAGCTCGCGTCCTGCGAAACCTTCCTGCGCCGCCTGGGCCAGTCCCTCTGACGGTCGCCGGGGCGGCGCCCATGCCGCCCCGCCTGGGCTCGGCTCAGGTAAAATGACGGGTTGCAAACCGGATGGGGACGGGCACTGGCCTGTCGCCGCGCCGGGGGAGAAGCTTGGTGAAACCTTACGATTTTCCGGATGCCAAGGGCCATTTCGGCCCCTATGGCGGCGTTTTCGTGGCGGAAACGCTGATGCACGCGCTCGACGAGCTGCGTGCCGCTTATGACCATTGCCGCGTCGATCCGGCCTTTATCGAAGAGTTCAACTACGAGCTCAAGCATTTCGTCGGCCGGCCCAGCCCGGTCTACCATGCCCGCCGCTGGTCGGACATGCTGGGCGGCGCCCAGATCTGGTTCAAGCGCGAAGACCTGAACCACACCGGCGCGCACAAGGTCAACAACTGCATCGGCCAGGCGCTGCTGGCCAAGCGCATGGGCAAGCCCCGCGTCATCGCCGAGACCGGCGCCGGCCAGCACGGCGTGGCCACGGCCACCGTGGCGGCGCGCTACGGCATGGAATGCGTGGTCTACATGGGCAGCGAGGACGTGCGCCGCCAGGCTTCCAACGTCTACCGCATGAAGCTGCTGGGCGCCACGGTGGTGCCGGTGACTTCCGGTTCGCGCACCCTGAAGGACGCGCTGAACGAAGCCATGCGCGACTGGGTCACCAATATCGAAAACACGTTCTACATCATCGGCACGGTGGCGGGGCCGGACCCCTATCCGCGCATGGTGCGGGACTTCCAGACCGTGATCGGCAACGAATGCCTGGTCCAGATGCCCGAGGCCGCCGGCCGCCAGCCCGACTACGTGGTCGCGGCGGTGGGCGGCGGTTCCAACGCCATGGGCATCTTCCACCCCTACATTCCCCACGAAGACGTGCGCCTGATCGGCGTCGAAGCGGCGGGCGAGGGCCTGGAGACGGGCCGTCACGCCGCCTCGCTGGCAGCCGGCTCCGTGGGCGTGCTGCATGGCAACCGCACCTACGTCATGCAGGATGCCGACGGCCAGGTGCAGGAAACGCATTCAGTCTCGGCCGGCCTGGACTATCCCGGCGTCGGTCCCGAGCACGCCTGGCTCAAGGACAGCGGCCGGGCCGAGTACATCGGCATCTCGGACGAGGAAGCGCTCAAGGCCTTCCACGACTGCTGCCGCATCGAAGGCATCATGCCGGCGCTGGAGTCCTCGCACGCCATCGCGCAGGCCGTGAAGATGGCGCCGTCGCTGCCGCGCGACAAGGTCATCCTGGTCAACCTGTCGGGCCGTGGCGACAAGGACATGCATACCGTCGCCGAACGCGGCGGCATCGAGCTGTGACGCCATGACGACCCGCAACGACCGCATCGCCGCCGCCTTCGCCCGCACCGCCGCCTCCGGCCGGGCTGCGGCGCTGATCCCCTACATCGCCGCAGGCGATCCCTCGCCCGCGGCCACCGTGCCGCTGATGCACGCGCTGGTCGAGGCCGGCGCCGACGTGCTCGAACTGGGCGTGCCGTTTTCCGATCCCATGGCCGACGGCCCGGTGATCCAGCGCGCCGCCGACCGCGCCATCGCGCAGGGCGTGGGCCTGGCCCGCGTGCTGGAGCTGGTGGCCGAGTTTCGCCAGCGCGACACGGCCACGCCCGTTGTGCTGATGGGCTACGCCAATCCCATCGAGCGCATGGGACAGGCCGAATTCGCTCGCCGCGCCGAAGCGGCTGGCGTGGACGGCGTGCTGGTGGTGGACTACCCGCCCGAGGAAGTGGTGGAGTTCGCCGGCATGCTGGACCAGCACGGCATCGCGCCGATCTTCCTGCTGGCGCCCACCTCGACCGAGCCGCGCATCAAGGCCATCGCCAATGTCGCCCGTGGCTACGTCTATTATGTCTCGCTCAAGGGCGTGACCGGCGCGGGTTCCTTGAACACGCAGGACGTGGCTGAACGCTTGGCGCTGATCCGCCGCCACGTCTCCATTCCGGTGGGCGTGGGCTTCGGCATCCGCGACGCCGAAAGCGCCCAGCGCGTGGCGCGTTCCGCCGATGCGGTGGTCATCGGCAGCAAACTGATCGAAACCATGGAGCAGGCGGTGGCCAACGCCCCCGCCGCCCAGCAAACCGACGCCGCAGTCGCCGCCGCCAGCGGCTGGCTGCGCACCATCCGGCAAGCGCTGGATCAAGTAAAACGAGAAAACGCCTCGGCCTGAACGCCGGGCGCGACCTCATACGGGATGAAACATCAATGAGCTGGATCGAAAAACTCCTGCCTCCTCGCATCAATAAAACCAGCGACAGCGGCGCCCGCCGCGTGCCCGAAGGCCTGTGGGTCAAATGCCCCTCGTGCGAGTCGGTGCTGTACAGCGAAGACCTGGCGGCCAACCTGCACGTGTGCCCCAAGTGCGACCATCACATGCGCATCGGCTCCCGCGCCCGCATCGATTCGCTGCTGGACATGGAAGGCCGCGTCGAAATCGGCCAGACCACGCGCTCGGTCGACACGCTGAAGTTCAAGGACACTCGCAAGTATCCCGAACGCCTGCAGGAAGCGACCAAGCAGACCGGTGAAACCGACGCGCTGGTGGTCATGGGCGGCTCGATCCGCGGCGTGCCGGCGACGGTGGCCTGCTTCGAATTCGAATTCATGGGCGGCTCGATGGGGTCGGTGGTGGGCGAGCGCTTCGTGCGCGGCGCCCAGGCCGCGCTCGACAACAAGACCGCCTTCATCTGCGTTGCCGCCTCGGGCGGCGCGCGCATGCAGGAAAGCCTGCTGTCGCTGATGCAGATGGCCAAGACCAACGCCATGTTGACGCGGCTGTCGGCCGCCGGGCTGCCGTTCATCAGCGTGCTGACCGACCCCACCATGGGCGGCGTGTCGGCCAGCTTTGCCTTCATGGGCGACGTGGTGATCGCCGAGCCCAAGGCGCTGATCGGCTTCGCCGGTCCGCGCGTGATCGAGCAGACCGTGCGGGAAAAGCTGCCGGAAGGCTTCCAGCGCGCCGAGTTCCTGCTGCAGAAGGGCGCCATCGACATGGTGGTGGACCGCCGTCAGCTGCGCGAGGAAATCGCGCGTCTGCTGGCGCTGCTGAACAACCAGCCTGCCGACGTGGTGGCGGCGGCCTGAGCGCGGATTCGTCCGCATCTGCGTCAGCAAAAAGCCGGCGGCCTCAGGGCCGCCGGCTTTTTTATTGCTGTTTGCGTTCGGACAGGTTCCGGTCAATAGGTGGATTTTCGGAACAGAGTTTTCCACTGAGAATGTTGCAGCCGTGAGACACAAAAGCAGCCATGCGGCCCGAATTTTGATAATGTTTTGGCAGTTGCTATAAGCATTTTTACAGATTACGGAGTCACCAAATGCAGTTGAACAAGAAGAAAACGCTGGCGAGCCTGGTCGGATTGGTGCTGGCAGGCGCCGCTGCCATGGCGAGCGCGCAATCGGAAGGAACCCAGGGTGGCGTGACTCTGCAGTACGGTGTTGGCGACCACTACAAGCGCTACACGCTGAACTATGAAACGGCTTCGGTCTGGACGCACCAGTTCGGCGGCAACTGGGGACGCCTGGATCTGACGCCGGAATTCGGCGCGTCCTACTGGACGGCCGATGGTTCGCGCACGCCTGGCCACGCCTGGCAATTCAGCGCCATCCCCATGTTCCGCTGGTGGGCCGGCGAGCGCTTCTACCTCGAAGCGGGTATCGGCGCCACGCTGTTCTCGACCACCCGCTTCGCCAACGAGAACATCAGCACGGCCTTCCAATTCGGCGATCACGTCGGCATGGGTTTCCTGCTGACGCCGAACAACCGCATTGGTCTGCGCTATTCGCACTTCTCCAACGCCAGCATCAAGCGCCCGAATCCGGGCCTGGATGCGGTGCAGATCAGCTATACCTACCAGTTCTGATCGAAGCCTGGCGGGAGCTCTCCCGCCTGGGCCGGTCAGCGCCAACCCCGCAGGCAAAGC
>NZ_JAGTJY010000078.1:0-21495 GCF_018195695.1 Achromobacter sp. Marseille-Q0513
GCCGCGGTTTCCTCCAGCGAGGCCGCCTGCTGCTCGGTGCGGCTGGACAGGTCCGTGTTGCCCGCCGAGATCTCGCGCGAACCGACGTTGATCTCGTCCACGCCGCGACGCACCGCCGACACCGTGCGCGTCAGGCTTTCCTGCATGCGCTTGATCGCGGCGAACAGCGAGCCGATCTCATTGGTGCTGCGCACCTCGATGCGGCCGGTGAAATCGCCGCCGGCAATCTTGTCGAAATGGCCGCCGGCCTCGTGCAACGGACGCAGCACCGTGCGGTTGATGAAGACCCAGCAGCCCAGCGCCAGGATCACGGCGATCGCCAGCAGCGCGATGGTGACCATGCGCGCCGTGCTGTGATCGGCTTCCGCGCGCGCGGCCAGCGCGTCGGTGTGCGCGTCGACGTAGGCCAGATAGCTGTCGATGGCTTCGCGGAACTTGCTGTTGGCGGCGCTGGCGGTGTCGTTCAGGTCCAGGTAGTCCTGGATCGCCATGCTGATCAGCGCGGCGGCCTGGCGCTTGACCACGCCGTCGAATTCCTTGAAGGCGGTTTCCAGCGCGGCGGCCTGCGCCTCCGAGCCCGGCAGGCGCGGCACCTTGCGGAAGGTGTCCAGCATCTTGTAGCCATCCTGCATCAGGCCTTCCGAGCGCTTGGCCTGGGCGCCCGCCTGCTCGGTCTTGCCCTGCTGCATGTCCATCAGCGAGGTGCTCAGCACCAGCCGTGCGCGCAGGAATACGCTATAGGCGCGACTCAGCTGCGAGGCCTGGTCGCCATAAGCCTTGTTGATCTGCTCCAGCTTGTCATTGCTGGAATTCAACCCCAACCAGGCCACGCCGTTGGAGATGAACATGGCGCCGGTGAACAACACGAGCACCAGGACGATACATGTGCGGACTTTCAAATTGACAAGCATGGAACTTCCGAACGTTAGGCAACGTGAAACTGCGATTTCCCCCGCCGCACGCAGACACGGACGCCCCGGCGTGGCGCCGGCAGCGTCCGTCTGGGCCCTGCGGGCCGCCGGGCATCTGGACCCGGCGGGTACTGCGAATTACTTGCGGCTGAACAGGCTCGATCCCTGGATCGTCATGAACGCCGCCGACGCGGCCTGCAGCGCCACCTGGCGGAAGGCCAGCTGGCTGGCGCCCGAGTAGTAGTCCAGGTTTTCCAGGTCCGACAGGGACTTGGTGTAGGAAAGGCCCTTTTGCGTGCCCGTGGCGTCCAGCGCCTCGAGCTCATTCATGCGCGCGCCGACCGAGGCGGCCACCGTCAGCACGTTGTCATAGCTGGTGGACAGCTTCTTGTTGGCTGTCGCCAGATCGTTGGCCAGCTTGGCCAGCGCCTTCTCATCGCCTGCGATGGGCGAGTCCAGCGTCTTGATCAGATTGTCCAGCGTGTTGAACACGTCGACGTTGGCTGATTGGATGTTCTCGACATTGATGATGTCACCATTCTGCGGCTTGCCCTTGACGACGATGGACACGCCACCGAAATCGATCGCCGCGCCGTCGGAATACGCAGTAGCGGGGGCCGGCGGCGCCGGGAAGACGACAAGCGGCGTGGCGCCGGTCGGATCGGTGGTCGTGACGCGATAGCCGATCGCGCCCGTGGTCGGATCCGCTTCGAACGCCACGCTGAAATTCTTGCCCACGTTGGCGCCACCCGGCGTGATGGACGCCGTGCCGAACTGGGCCGTGCCGGTATTGCCGGGCGAGGCCGAGTTGACGTAACCCTGCGCGCCGGGGTTCGCCCGACTGAAGATATCCTTGCCCAGGTCGCTGGTGGACATCTGGCGCGATTGGTCAACCTGGATGGTGCGTTCGCCGGTGGCGCCGCTGTACACGATCTGGCCGGCCGCGTTCTGTACGTAGGGCGCCGCGCTGCCCTGATAGCCCGAGAACATGTACTGGCCGTTGCCGTCGGTGCTGTTGGCCAGCCCGAGCAAGGCCTCGCGAGCGCTCTTGAGCGCGGTGGACAAAGCCTGGCGGTCGCTGTCGGACATGGTGCCGTTGCCGGCCTGCACCACGCGGGTGCGCACGGACTCCAGCGCCGTGGTGACCGAATCCAGAACGTTGTTTTCCTGGCCCAGGTTGGTCTTGGCCGTGTTGCGGTTGAGCTGATACGTGGCGTTCATGCTCTGCGTCTGCGCCACGTTGATCGACAGCGCGGCCGCCAGCGGATCGTCCGCCGGGGTCAGGAACTTGCGGCCGCTGCCGATCTGCTCGACCAGGCGGTTCATGTCCGTTTCCTGAGAGAGAACGCCCTTCAGGCCGTTCGAGTACATCATGGAGGTGCTCAGGCGCATGGTGAAGCTCCGTATATTTCTCTATTGCTTATCGTGTGGCGGCCCTGGGCCCCGTTCAGCCTCGCAGGCCCAGCAGCGTATCGAACATGGTGCTGGCCACGTCGATGATGCGGGCGCTGGCCTGATACTGTTCCTGGTACTGCGACAGACCGACGTATTCTTCGTTCAGGTTCACGCCCGACACGTTCTGCTGCGCGGCCAGCTTCTGCGTGATCAGGTTGGCCTGCGCAGTGGCGGCCGACTTGATCTGCTGCGTCTGCACGCCGACGGTGTTGACCACCCGCGAGAACATTTCATTGATGCTGGTGGTATTGCCACCCAGGACCTTGGCGGTCTGCAGCTGCGCCAGCTTCAGGCCGTTCTGGCCATTGGCGTTGCCGCCCGCGGGATCGGCCAGGGCGATCTTGTTGGGATCGGTGATCACGACCTTGAGGTCGCGCGCCGCGTCGCGCGTCGGCGACAGCGACCACTTGTCGCCGGCCTGCGGCGGCGCGGAGATCGTCGGGCGCACCCCCGCCTCGGCGTCCAGGTCCAGCGTGGCGGTCGGCGGCGTGCCGTTGGCCGAGCCGTTGTAGACCTGCGTGCCCTCGGGCAGGCGCGTCACCATGTAGTTGGTGCCGTCGAAGGTAATGTCGTAGTCCTTGGCATTGATGTTGCCCACCGTGCCGAAGGTGCCCGAAATCTGGGCATTGCTCTTGTTCTGCGCATTCGGCACGCCCACGGGCTGACCAATGCTGAAGTAGTCGCCGCCGGGAGCGCCGTTCTGGTCCACGCCCAGCTTGTGCTGCGCATTGAACGACATCGCCAGGCCCACGGCCATCTGGCCAAGCTGGCTCTGCATCACGTCCAGCGAGGTGGCGCGGAACTGCAACAGGCCGCCGAGCTTGCCGCCGGTGACTTCGGTGTCGCCCAGCTCGACCGTGACGGTCTTGCCGCCGGAACCGGCCGGCAGCGTGTAGGCCACCACCGTGCGGCTGATGTCCTTGGACGAGGACACGGCCTGCAGCGGGTAGATGGTCTGGCCCGACAGCAGCGCCTGGCCGCCGGCGGCCAGGGAGATATTGAGCTTGTCGCCCTGCTCATAGGTGGTGATGCCCACCAATTGATTCAATTCGGAAACGGCCTGGTCGCGCTGGTCCATCAGGTCGTTGGGCGGCTGGCCGCCGGCCTTGGCGCGGGCGGCCGAGATCTGCTCGTTCAGATCGTTGATGCGGGTCAGGTAGCTGTTGGCCTGCTCGACCACGGTGCCGATCTGGGTGTTCAGGCCCATGCGCTGGTTCTGCATTTCCTGATAGGCGGAACGGATCTGGGTCGCCAGGCTGTTCGACTTGCCCAGCATGTCCGAGCGCGCGGCCGGGTCCGCAGGTCCGTTGGCCGCCGTGTTCACGCCGGTGAAGAAACCCGACAGCGCCGGCGCGATGCCGACCGTGCGATCGGAGAACAGGTTGTTGACCTGCGAAATCTGGTCGAACTGCGCCTGCAACTGAGCGCCACTGCCCTGCGCGCCAACCAGCTGCTTGTACAGGAAGCTGTCGTAGCTGCGCACGACGGTGTCCACCTGGACGCCACGGCCGATGTAACCGTTGCTGGTGGCCTGGGCGCCGGCGGTCGAGGTCATGACGCGCTGGCGGTTGTAGCCGACCGTGGTGGAGTTGTTGATATTGTGGCTGGTCGTGGCGATGCCCGCCTGCGCAGCGTTCAGACCGCCCAACGCCAATTTATACAGATTCATGCTGACATCGCCCCGTTTGTAACCGCTGCTAAAGGTGTGGATACCTGCTTAACGGCGAGAATTCGTCAAAATTTAGAGTCCATCGGGTTTTTGCGTAGATGCGCCGCGTGGCGCGCCCCGCAGCTGATTCATGATGCCAATCAGCTTCTGCGCGTACTGCGGATCGGTCGCATAACCCGAGTTCTGAATACGGCGCGCCGCCTCGACTTCGTTGCGCGCCTGCGCCACCGTCTCGTAGCGCGGGCTGTTGCCGATCAGGCGCGCGTAGTCGGCGAAGGATTCTTCATAGGACGAATAAGCGCGGAAAGGTTGCGTCACCTTTTTCGCCACGCCGTCTTCGTATTCGGTCGTGAGCACGTGCACCACCTGCCCCTTCCAGCCGGCGCCGGCCTTGATGCCGAACAGGTTGTGGCTGGTGCGACCATCCGGATGCTTGATCTCGCGCTGGCCCCAGCCCGATTCCAGCGCCGCCTGGCCCAGGATCACGCGGGCCGGCACGCCGGATTGCTGCGCCGCCAGGTTGGCCGCGTGCGACATGCGCGACACGAAGCTGACCACATGTTCCGGCGCGCCCTCGGCCGCCGCCATGGCGCGGTCGCTGGCGCGGTTGTTGCGCAGCACGCCCAGCAGCGCCGACACCTGGCGCGAACCGCCGGTGGCGTAGTCCAGGTCCGAGCCCTGGCCGATGCGCTTGACCGCGTCGGCCGACAGCTCGCCCGGCTTGCCCTGCTTCATCTGCCCCAGGATGGCCTGCGACAGGCCGATGCCCGGCGTGGCCAGGTGCAGCGCCAGCTGCTCGTCGGCCATGGATTGCATCATCAGCGACTGCTGCGAGTCGAACAGCCCTTCCTTGGGCGTCGCCTCGCGCATGCGCTTGAGCATCATCTGCAGGAACAGCGCCTCGAACTGCTTGGCGACCTGCTTCTGCTGCGCGGTGCCGTCGGGATCCTGCTTGACGTCGCGCTTCAGGTCCGACAGGCGCCCCAGGTCGAAGACCGATTCCTGTCGCCCCGCCTTGCCGGCCGCATCGCTGGTGTATGCCATGGCTTTAGATAATTTCGAGTTCGGCGCGCAGCGCGCCGGCGGACTTCATGGCCTGCAGGATGGCCAGCAGGTCCTGCGGCGTGGCGCCCAGCGCGTTCAGGCCCTTGACCACGTCAGCCAGGTTGGCGCTGGTGTTCACGCGCTGCAGCGAGCCGTTTTCCTGGCGCACCTCGATCTGCGTGTTCGGCACCACCACGGTCTGTCCCTCGGTGAAGGGCGTATCGGGCTGCGACACCTGGTTCTGGCGGTTGATGATGACCGACAGGTTGCCGTGGGCGACAGCGGCTTCCTCGATCATCACGGTGCGGTTCATGACCACCGAGCCGGTGCGGGCGTTGATGATGACCTTGGCCACGGTGGGCGCGCGCGCCACCTGCACGTCCTCGATCTGCGACAGGAAGCGGGCCTGGGCCGACTGCTCCATGGGCGTGCGCACCTGCACCACCCGGCCGTCCAGCGCGGTCGCCGTGCCCTGGCCGAATTTGCGGTTCAGCGCCGCCACGACGTTCTGCGCGGTGCCGAAGTCGGTGTTGTTCATTTCCAGGTAGATATAGCCGTCGCGCGCGAACGTGGTCGGCACGCCGCGCTCGATGATGGCGCCGCCGCTGATGCGGCCGCCGTTGAGCTGGTTGATCTGCACGCTGGAACCGCCGGCCGAGGCGCCGGCGCCGCCGACCAGGATGTTGCCCTGGGCGATGGCGTAGACCTGGCTGTCCGCGCCCTTGAGCGGGGTCATCAGCAGCGTGCCGCCGCGCAGGCTCTTGGCGTTGCCCATGGAGGACACCACCACGTCCATCGTCTGGCCGGGCCGCGCGAAGGCTGGCAGCGTGGCCGTGACCATCACCGCCGCCACGTTCTTGAGCTGCATGTTGCTGCCGGCGGGCACGGTGATGCCCAGCTGCGACAGCATGTTGGTCAGGCTCTGCTGGGTGAACGGCGTCTGGCGCACCTGGTCACCACTGCCGTCCAGGCCGACCACCAGGCCGTAGCCGATCAGCTGGTTGCCGCGCACGCCCTGGATCGACGCCAGATCCTTGAGCCGTTCGGCCTGCGCCGCGCCGGCGCCGGCCAGCAGGCTGGCCGCGAGGCAGGTGCGGGCGAGCAGGCGGAAAAAAGGATTCGAGTGTTTCATGTCAATAATCCATAGCCCTGCATGCCACCGGAAATGCAGCCACGACACGCCGAGGCCGTCACGAGCGGGGCCGCGCGGAGCCGGCTTTGCCGGTCCGCGGCGGCGCCCCCTTGAGGGGGAGGCGCGCAGCGCTTCGGGGGTGGGCTTTGTCTCATCAGAAGGGCGAGGCAATCAGGAAGAAGCGCTGCAGCCAGCCCATGGTCTGGACCTCGTCCATGACGCCCTTGCTGCGGTACTCGATGCGGGCGTCGGCCACCTGCGTGGACGATACCGTGTTGGTGCCGGTGATCGAGCGCGGATCGACCACGCCCGAGAAGCGGACATACTCGCTGCCGCGGTTGATCGCGATCTGCTTTTCGCCGGCGACCTGCAGGTTGCCGTTGGACATCACGCCCACCACCGTGGTGGTGATGGTGCCGGTGAAGGCGTTGTTGGCCGTGCTGTCGCCCTTGCCCTGCGACACGTTGCCGCCCTTGGCGTCGGTGTTCAGGTTGGCGTTGGCCCAGCTGTCCATGAAGGACGGCGCCGCCGCGATGCCCAGGTTGGCCGAGCCGCTGCGGTTGGTGTTGGTCGCGACGTTCTTGGACGCATTGGTGCGTTCGTTGAGCACGATCGTCACGATGTCGCCCACGTTGCGCGGACGGCGGTCTTCGAACAGCGGATAGTTGCCGTAGGCGGTGGGCTGGTAGATCGAGCCCGTGGGCTGCATCGGCGTCGAGGGCGGCGGCGGCGGCGCGGCCGTGGTGGGCCCCGTCACCACCGGCTCCGGCGGAATAATGGCGCAACCGGCCACCAGCAAAGCCAGGGCCGCACTCGAAACCAGGCGCAGGACAGACATCGACATCACAGTTGGGTCAGGCGGGCCAGCATTTCATCGGACGTCTTGACGGCCTTGCTGTTCATTTCATAGGCGCGCTGGGTGGTGATCATGTTCACCAGCTCTTCGGCCACGTTGACGTTGGAGGTTTCCACGTACTTGTGCAGGATCGAGCCGGCGCCGTCCACGCCCGGCTGCAGCAGGTTGGCCGGGCCGGAGGCGTCGGTTTCCAGGTACAGGTTCTCGCCGACGCTCTGCAGGCCGGTCGGGTTGATGAAGGTGGCGATCTGCAGCTGGCCGATCTGCACGTTGATGCCGGCCGCGCCGGGCTGGGTCACGGTGACGATGCCGTCGTTGCCGATGGAGATCGACAGCGCGTTGTCCGGCACGTTCATCGGCGGCTGGATCACATAGCCGCTGACCGTGGTCAGCTGGCCGTTCTGGTTGCGCTGCAGCGCGCCGTCGCGGGTGTAGGCCTGAGTGCCGTCCGGCAGCTCCACTTGCAGGAAGCCACGGCCGTTGATGGCGATGTCGAGTTCGCCGCCGGTGTTGTTCAGACCGCCGGTGGTGTGGATGCGCTCGGTCGCGGCCACGCGCGCGCCGGTGCCCAGCTGCAGGCCCGAGGGCAGCTGGGCGGCGTCGCCCACCTGGGCGCCGGGCTGGCGCAGCGTCTGGTACATCAGGTCCTGGAACACGGCGCGGCCGCGCTTGAAGCCGTTGGTCGCGACGTTGGCCAGGTTGTTGGAAATGACGTCCATGGAGGTCTGCTGCCCTTCCAGGCCGGTCTTGGCGATCCACAGCGAACGCATCATGATTTGGTACTCCTGGGTCGGCGGCCCCGGGGCCGCTCGTGCAATGGGTTATTCGGTTCAGGCGCCGGCGGACAGGATGCCGTTCGCGCGTTCAGCGTTGCGGTCAGCATGCTGGAGCACCTGCATCTGCTGCTCGAAGCGGCGGGCGTTCTCGATCATGCCGACCATGGCGGTCATCGGATTGGTGTTGCTGCCTTCCAGCACGCCGGACAGCAGCCGCAGGGACGGATCCACCTGCGACGGCGGCGCAGGCTGGCCGTTCACCGGCGCCAGACGGAACACGCCATCGTCGCCGTGCACCAGCTGCGCCTCGGGCAGGCTGGTCATCTTGATCCGGCCCAGGTTCAGGATATTGTTCGGCGCATCGCCCGCGCCGATGGCGGTGATGGTGCCGTCCGGGGAGATGGTCAGCGCGGCCTGGTCGGGCACGTCGATCACGCCGCCCTGATCGGACACGATGGGTTGGCCCAGCGAGGTCTGCAGTTGGCCGTTGATGCCCACCTGCAGGCTGCCGCCGCGCGTGTAGGCCTCGCCTTGCGGCGTCTGCACCGCGAACCAGCCGTTGGAGCTGGCCAGCGCCACGTCCATCTCGCGGCCCGTGGTCTGCATATTGCCCATCTCGAAGTTGTTGCGCGGCGTGGAGGCCACGGTCGAGACGCGCGTCGGCAGGCTCACGCCGTCCGTCACCGGCACCGAGCGGTACATCGCGATCTGCTCGCGAAAGCCCGTCGTGTTCACGTTGGCCATGTTGTTGGCGAGCACGGACTGATGCTCCGTGATCCGCGCCGCGCCGTTCATGGCGGTGTAAATAATCCGATCCATTCGTCTATTCCGTGGCCGCAAACCGCGCGGCCTTTCTATTTCAAACGTAGAAGCACTCTTCGCCAGCAAGCGCCGCCCCACAATCCGGGCCGCGTGGATCCGGCTCCGCCGGTCCGCCGCCGGCGCCCCCTTGAGGGGGAAGCGCCGCAGGCGCTGCGGGGGTGGGCTCTACTTGATATTCATCAGGACCTGCATGATTTCGTTCTGGGTCTTGATCGTCTGCGAGTTCGCCTGATAGGTGCGCTGCGCGATGATCATGTTGACCAGTTCCTTGCTCATGTCCACGTTGGAGGCCTCGGTCGCCTGGCCCACCACCTTGGACAGGCCGTTAAAGCCCGGCTGGCCCAGGATCGGCTGGCCGGACGCGCCGGTTTCCTTCCAGGCGTTGTTGCCGATCGGCTGCAGGCCCTGCAGGTTGGCGAAGTCGGCCAGCACGATGGTGCCGACGTTGGCGTTCTGGCCGTTGGTGTAGTCGGCCATCAGGCTGCCGTCCGGGTTGATGCTGATGCCGCGGAACTCGCCCGAGGTATAGCCGTCCGGGGTGCCCTTGAACGCGTACGGGCTGCCGTACTGCGTGGTGCCGGTGTAGTTGATCGCGATGTTCAGCGGGCTGGCCGGCGTGGTGGTGCCGCCCGGATTGGCGAAGGACAGGTTCACGGTGGTGGCGCTGGTCATCACGCCGGACGTGTTGAAGGTGAACTTCGTCGGGTTGCCCCAGACGCCGCCGGCTTGCGTGGTCGGCGCCATGGCCTGGCCATCGATCGAATAGTAGACCTCGTAGACGCTGTTGCCCGCGGCGTCGGCGGGGCGCTTGACGAAGTACTGCATCACCTGGTGCGAGTTGCCCAGCGAGTCGTAGACCGTCATGGGCGAGGCATTGGTGTAGCTGTTGGTCAGCTTGGGATCGAACGGCTTGCCGATCTCGGTCACGGCGGCCACATAGGGTTGGTATCCGGTCTCCTTGGTCAAGTCTCCGGTCGTCACCGTAACCCCGCCCGTAGTGGCAACGGTGATCACATTCGCCCCGGTGCCGTACGTGCCATCAGGCGGCGCGGGCGCATTCCACACAACCTTCCCCGTAGCATCGAGCTTGAAGGTATAGGCCGTTGGGGTAGACCCCGGCGCCGTGTTGGTCAGCGTTACCTTGCCGTCCTCGTCCTGCTTCACCACGGTAGTGGTTTGATAGACCACCTTGGCGTTGCCGTCCAGGTTGGCCACGCTGGTTGCGGTGCTGGTGGCCTTGGGCGCCACGTTGGCGGTGGGCAGCTGCAGCTCGACCGGGTTGGCGCCGATCGCGTTGGCCGGGTAGCCGGTCAGGCGGTAGCCCTGGGCGTTGACGATGAAGTTGTTCTTGTCGACCTGGAATTCGCCATTGCGGGTGTACATCACCCCGCCGCCGGAATCGGTGACGCGGAACATGCCCTTGGCGCCGTCGATGGCGATGTCATATTCGCCACCGCCGCCGTTGATGGTGCCCACGGTGAAACGCTGCGTGATGCCCGACACCTTGGTGCCCAGGCCCACGCGCGAGCTGGCGTACACATCGGCGAAACTGGCCGAGCCGGACTTGAAGCCGACGGTGCCCGAGTTGGCGATGTTGTTGCCGATCACGTCCAGGTTTTGCGCAGCGGCGTTCAAGCCGCTCAATCCTTGTCCGAAGCCCATGTTTTCTCTCGCTGATTCCTAGTAGTCCGAAACCGCCGCGTCCGCGCCGGCGCCTGTGTCTATATATAGAGGGGTACGGTTGCGGCGCTCAGGCGCCGATCACCTTGCGCACATCCAGCATGCTGGTCTGGCCGTCCAGGCCCAGGTCCAGTCGCAGGCCGTTGGTCGAGTAAGCCACGCTCTTGACCTTGCCGTAGCTCAGCATTTCGGCGGCGACCTTCTTGCCGTCGACATCCGAGGCCGTGACCGACACCGTGTAGGCGCCCGCTTCCATCGGCACGCCCGCGTCGTTCTTGCCGTCCCAGTCCAGCGTGTACACGCCGACCTTCTTCTCGCCCAGTTCCATGGTGCGGATCACGGCGCCATTGGCATCCGAGATGCGGACCTGGACCTTGGCGGCGTCCTTCTGCAGGTCGATGCCGTACGGCGTGACCACGCGCGCCTCGGGATTCTGCGCGTCCACCCCAACCTTGACCTTGGAGCCGGGAACCAGCACGCCCTTGCCGATCATGGCCACGGCGTTCATCGACTGCGACACGTCGATCTGGCCGCCGATCGACAGCAGCGTGTTCTTCAGGTTGTTGATGCCTTCGACCGTCGAGATCTGCGCCAACTGCGACGTCAGTTCGGCGTTCTGCATCGGGTTCAGCGGATCCTGGTTCTTCATCTGCGTGATCAGCAGCTTGAGGAACTGGTCCTGCAGGCCCTTGGCGGTGTTCAGGTCATTGGCGCCGGTCTGCGCCAGGCCCAGCCCGGTCTTGCTGGTGGATTGGTCGATTACGCTCATGAACTCGTTCTCTGGTTATCCCGCGCGGGCGGCGCGGCGCGCGGAATGGGGGATCAGGACTGGCCGATGGTCAGCGTTTTCTGCATCAGGCTCTTGGCGGTGTTGAGCACCTCCACGTTGGCCTGGTAGGAACGCGACGCGGCGATCATATTCACGGTTTCGGCCACCGGATCCACGTTGGGCATGCTGACGTAGCCCTGGGGGTTGGCCATCGGATGCTTGGGGTCGTAGACCATCTTGAGCGGCGACGGGTCCTGGACCACGCCGGCCACGCGCACGCCGCCGATCTCCTGCCCCAGCGCCTGGTTGGGCGCCGGATCGACCTGGAACACGACCTGGCGGGCGCGGTACGGCTGGCCGTCGGGACCGACGACGCTGTCGGCGTTGGCCATGTTGCTGGCGGCCACGTTCATGCGCTGCGACTGCGCGTTGAGCGCCGAACCGGCGATGTTGAAAATGCTCAGCAAGGACATTGCCCAATGCTCCCTTAATAAATCAGTAGACCAACATACCCGCGACATACAGCACAGGTCTCGCTCCATCCAGGCCACGCGGAGCCGGCTTTGCCAGTCCACCTTGGCGCCCCCTGGAGGGGGAAGCGCGCAGCGCTTCGGGGGTGGGCTTCACCCCTAGTCTTGAATCGCGGCCATCATGCCCTTGATGCGGCTGGACAGGATCTGCATGCTGCTTTGGTAGTGCAAGGTGTTGTCGGCGAACTGCACGCGCTCCACGTCCATTTCCACCGTGTTGCCGTCCATGCTGGGCTGGTACGGCAGCCGGTACAGCAGGTCGGTCGGGCCCTGCGAGACAGCCTTGGCCGGGATGTGGCGGGCCGAGGTCAGCGTCAGCGAGGTGTCGGCCAGGCGCTTGCTGCCTTCCATGGCGGTCTGCATCGCCGTGCGGAAGTCGAAGTCGCGCGCCTTGTAGTTCGGCGTGTCGGCGTTGGCGATGTTGGAGGACAGCACTTCCTGGCGCTGCGCGCGCAGCGACAGCGATTGCTGGAAGAAGCGGAAATCCTCGTTGAGCCTGTCTAGCATCGGGGTGCCTTGTGGGGTGCGTGGCGGTACGGATCTGAAAACAGCCAGGGACGAGGCACGGGCCTTTATCCCATTGGATGACGGCATCATAGGGTCGGGCCGGCCGCCACAATCAGCCAAATAACCCGCCATTTCTCACGCAATTCACCTATTGCCCGGCAGGGCCCGCCTCTACAATGAGCCCATGACGACTTGTTCCCGCCTCGCTGCCCACGCGCTCACCCTCGGCCTGTTGCTGCCGGGGTCCGTGGCCGTGGTCCAGGCACAGGAAACCGCCTTCCAGGCGCCCGAGGCAATCGCGGCGACCGCGCTGTCGTATCTGCAGGAACAGCTCTCGGCCCTGCCCGGCCAGCCGTCCATCACCATCGACCCGCCCCGCAACGAGCGCCTGACGCCTTGCGAGGCCATGTCCCCGTTTTTACCGTCCGGCATGAAGCCGCGCTCGCGCATGACCGTGGGCATCCGCTGCACCGCGCCCAAGGCCTGGACCGCCTATGTCCAGGCCAGCGTCAGCGTGCCGGGCCAGTACTACGTCGCCTCGCGCACGATCGCGGCCGGCCAGGCCCTGACCCCGGCCGACCTGGCGCCGCGCGACGGCGACCTTGTCGCCCTGCCCCCGGGCGCGATCACCGATCCGGACACGGTGGCCGGCATGACGGCGGCCTATCGGATCACCGCCGGCCAGCCGATCAAGGGCGCCGCCCTGCGCAACGCCCAGTCCGTTGTGCGCGGCAGCAGCGTCCGGATCAACGCCGTCGGCAAGGGTTTCATGGTCAGCAGCGAAGGCCAGGCGCTGGACAACGCCGCGCCGGGCGCCACCGTCCAGGTACGCATGCCCAGCGGACAGGTGGTCAGCGGCGTGGTCCGCAACGCCGGGCTGGTTGAAATGCACTTGTAGGCAAGGATTGCAGGGAATGTTACATATCGTGTTGCGCCAGCGGGCCGGCTACCCTAAAGTTCCTTCCGGCCCTGTCGTTACAGAGGCATGAGTAGGCGGAACCGTCGCAAATCGACCCGGGACGCCCTGCGGAGATCATCTTGAAAATCAACTCGACCACCAACCGGCCCATTTCGGCCGACGCCGTCGGCGCCCGCCCCGAAGCCGCGGCCGCGCAGGCCTACGGCGCCGTTGCCGGCGGCGGCGCCAGCAGCTCGCAAGTCGCGCTCAGCTCGGCTTCGCGCAAGCTGCTCGCGCTGCAGGAAGGATCGAACGACATCAACGTCGAACGCGTGGCCTCCATTCGCGCCGCCATCGCATCGGGACAGCTGAAGATCGACACCGGCCGCATCGCCGACAGCCTGATCGCCAGCGCCCGCGACCTGCTGAAATAGCCTCCCTTTCACGTCCGCCATCGCCCTGACATCATGAGCACCGTCGAATCCCTGCAAGCCTGCATGAAGCAGGAAGACGCACTGATCACCGAGTTCGCCGCCATTCTGGAGGCTGAAACCGAGGTGCTGGTGGGTCCGGGAGACATCGACGCGCTGCATGACATCACCGAGCGCAAGAGCGGCATCGCCCACAAGCTGGTGGAATTGAGCCAGACCCGCGATGCGTTGCTGGCCGAGATCGGCCTGCCCGCCGGCCATGCCGGCACCGAACAGGCCGCCGCGCAACACCCGCAGCTGTCGGGCGTGTGGCAAGCCCTGCTGAGCAAGTCGGCGTCGGCCAATGAAATCAATCTGCGCAACGGCGCCCTGATCGACGTGCACCTGCGCTATACCCAGCAGTCGCTGGACGCGCTGCGCGGACTGGGCGGCGGGCCGGCCAGCACCTCGACCTACGACGCCCAGGGCCGCGGCACGCGCAGCGCCCCGGGCCGCAAGCCCATCGTCGCCGGCTGAAGCCGGGAACGACGCGCGCCCCTTCCCTTTCTCCGCCTTGCCGCCAAGGGCGCGCCTCAGCCGCCGTCGGCCATCTCCAGCATCGCGTACATCTTCAAGAGCGCCACCGGCAGCATGCGGCCGGTCAGCTTGACGCGATCCACGCCAGCCACGCCCGACAAGGGTCCCCTGACCACCTCCGCCGCTGGCGAATGCGCCAGCTGCCAGCAAGCGGCGGCCAGCTGGCCGGCCATCAAGGCCTGGCGCGCCAGCGCATGGGCGCCATCGACGGCCGGCAGGGCCTGCCAGGCATTGGCCATGTAGCGGAAGCCCGCCTTGGCCTCGTCCTGCAGCACCAGCCAACGCGCGACCATGCCGGCATCCGCCTGCGAGGCCGGCAGATTGGTCAGGCCGAAGAACTGCGCCGCCACTTCGCCGCTGACCGTATCGATCAAGCGCGCACACACCAGCCGCACCGGGGATTCGCCGGCCCGGCCCGGCAGGCCGATCTCCGTGCCCGAGGCCCAGAGCGCCAGCGGCGCCGCGCGGCCGCCGGCCACCGGACGCAGGCCCGGCATGTCGCCAGGTTGCCCGACAGGCAGATAGCCCACGCTCTTGCCCACGGCATTCAGATTGGTCGGACATTCGTCCTGGATCACGCGCAGGCCGCCCGGACTGCGGGCCACCCAGGACACGCCCTGCTCCGTGAGCGCGGACCAGAGCGACGAGGTGCCCGCCTCCAGCATGTGCACCAGCGGCACCTGGCCGAGCTGCCCGCCCAGCCAGCGTACGCGCGCCTCCAGCGCCGCGGCCGGATCCGGCTGCGCGGCCGCGCCCGGCGCGAACGAGGACAGCATGCCGTGGGCCAGCGCCAGCTGCTGCGCCGGCGCAGCCAGCGCGGCACCCCGGTCGCTCATCAGCATGGAACCCAGCAGCGTGCCTCCCGGCAGGTTGTCGCCCTTCATGCCGACCTTGCCGTGCATGACCAGCAAATGCCGTCCGCAGACGGCGGAGAATTCGCGCCGCGCCATCGCCAGCGGCTCGTCGGCCAGCGCCGACAGGCTGGAACCCGCGCCGTCGCTGACGTACTCGCGCCAGGACGCGCGCGCCCGGGCGCAGGCCAGGTCGCTGTCCAGCCAGTTCAGCGTATCGTCCAGATTCTGCGCCGCCTCGACCGCCGCGGCCCCGCCCTGCGGCCGCAGGATGGCCGAGGCCAGCAACTGCCGGCGCCGCGCCGGGTCGACGGCCGGGGTTTCCTTGGCCGAGGACCACAGCGACGCCAGGTCCGCCTCGCTCGGGGTATAGAGCGCGCGGGCGCGCTCCACCATGGCGAAGGCGCGGTCGATCAACGCGTCGGGACGCGCCAGTTCCAGATGCTCGGGCACCTTCTGGCCGACCGACATGTAATGGATCGGCAGGCGGTGGCGGATGGCCGTGTCCAGCGCCGCGCCCAGGCGCGAGGCTTCGTCCAGCTTGGTGATGATGCAGCCGGCCACGTCCTCGCCCACGCCGTTGCGATAGGCGTGCGCCACCTCGTCCAGCGTGTCGCCCTGGCTGGCGGCGTTGAGCACCAGCAGGCGACGCACGGTCTTGCCGGCGTCGCACAGCATCGCGGCCTGCTCGGCCACGTGGCGGTCGCGCTGACTGATGCCGGTGGTGTCGATCAGCACGATCTTGCGGCTGCCCAGCTCGGCCAGCAAGCGACGCAGCTCGCCGGCGTCGCGCACGGAATGCGTGGGCACGCCCATCAGGCGCCCGTAGATCTGCAGCTGTTCCAGCGCGCCGATCCGGAAATTGTCGGTCGTCAGCATGGCGACCTGGTCGCGGCCCTCGCGCGCGACGCAGCGCGCCGCCAGCTTGGCCAGCGTGGTGGTCTTGCCCACGCCGGTGGGACCGACCAGCGCGTACACGCCGCCGCTCAGGAACGTATCCTCCGAGCCCAGCACCGGCAGGTGCGTGACCAGTTCGTTGCGCGCCCAGGCCAGCGCGGCATCGGCGTCCAGCCCCTCGGGCATGCGCTCGACCAGCGTGCGGACCAGCTTGGTGCTGAAACCCGCGTCCAGCAGGCTGCGGAACAGCGCCGCGCCGGCCGGTTCGCGGCCGGGCCCCTGGCGTCCGCCCCAGAGCAGGCCATCCATGCGGCTTTCCAGCGCGCCGCGCAAGGCGCTGATCGCGCTCTGCAGGCCGGCGGCCGTGTCGGCCGGCAAGGCGCCCGGCGGCAACGCCAGCCCCTGGGGCATCGGCGAATCGGGCATGCGGGCCATGGGCGCGGCGGGCGGCTGCGGCGCAGCGACGCGCGGCGGCGCGGGCGGGGCCGCGGGCATGGGCGCGGCCGGCGCGGCGGGCGAGACCGGCGGGCCGGCCGCGCAACCCGCGGCCCGATACGCGGACGGCGCCGCCGGCGGCTGCGGCGTGGCGTGTTGCTGCGGCGTGGCGTGTAGCTGCGGCGTGGCGCGTAGCTGCGGCATGGG
Source organism: Achromobacter sp. Marseille-Q0513 (assembly GCF_018195695.1). Classification (NCBI taxonomy): domain Bacteria; kingdom Pseudomonadati; phylum Pseudomonadota; class Betaproteobacteria; order Burkholderiales; family Alcaligenaceae; genus Achromobacter; species Achromobacter sp. Marseille-Q0513. Next base: position 16,447 of record NZ_JAGTJY010000078.1, read on the forward strand.
CGGCTGCTGCGGCGCCGGCGGCCGCGCGTAGCCTTGCAGCGCCGGCGCTGGCGGCGCGGCGGGCATGGCGGGCGCGCGGGCCTGCGGCGCGGCCTGCAAGGGCGGCATTTCCATGCGCACCGGCGCGGCCGGCGCCAAGGGCGGCATCTCCATCCGCACCGGCGCGGCGGACGGCAGCGGCGGCATTTCCACGCGCACCGGCGCGGCGGGCGCGGACGCCGGCATCATGCCCGCCTCATCCTCTTCTTCCGGCAATGCCGACGCGGCATAGGCCGACTGGTAGGCGGCGATCGGACGCGACGGTGCCGGATAGGCCGACGGCGGCATGGCGGCGGGCGCCGTGTCCGCCGGCGCGGACTCACGGTAGGGAGACGGGGCGGCCGGAGCGGCCTCGCGATACGGCGAGTGCGCGCCGGGCGCCTGCTCCTGGTATGGCGCGTGGTGCGTGACGTGTTCAGGCGCCTGTTGCGACGCGTGCTGTTGCGGCTGCTGCGGCGCCTGTCCGGCAGCCTCGTCGAAGGCGCCGTCCACCGTGGCCAGCACCTCGATGCCGCCGTCGACGCTGCGGTTCGACACGATCAGCGCGTCCGGCCCCAGCACCTGGCGCACCTGGCGCATCACGTCACGGCTGTTCAGCCCGAAAAAGCGGCTTATCTTCATGCCCCGTTACCTCCGCCGATGAGCGCCGTCACGCGGACCATGCGCTCATCCGGTATTTCCGTATTCGACAAAACGCCCAGCTGCGGCAGGTGGTGCCGCAGGAAGCGCGACAAAGGCGCGCGCAGGACCGGCGACACCAGCAGCACCGGCGCGTTGCCCTGCGACTCCTGACGCTCCAGCGCCGCATGCGTCTCGCGCAGCAAGGTGTCGGCCAGGCCCGGCTCCAGGCCGCCGCTGGTGGTCAGCGCCTGCGCCAGCACCCGTTCCAGCTTGACGTCCAGGCCGATCACGCGCAGCTCGCCCTCGCCGGGGAACCATTGCTGCGTGATGGCGCGGCCCAGCGAGCGGCGGGTCAGCGCGATCAGTTCCTGGATGTCGGGCTGGCCGCCGGTGGCGGCCGCCAGCGCGGCCAGGCGCGGGCCATGCTCGGACAGCGTATCGATGATGGTGCGCATGTCGCGGATCGGCACTTCCTCCGACAACAACCCCTGCAGCACCTTCTGCAGCGCCGTGAGCGACAGCGTCTTGGGCACCAGGTCCTCGACCAGCTTGGGCGAATCGCGGCCGATGCGCTCGAGCAGCTGCTGCACCTCCTGGCGGCCCAGCAGGCTGGAGCCGTGGCGGTGCATCAGGTGGTTCAGATGGGTGGCCACGACCGTGCCGGCATCCACCACCGTGTAGCCGGCCACCTGGGCCTGGTCGCGCAAGCCGCCGTCGATCCACAGCGCCGGCAGGCCGAAGGCCGGGTCGGTGGTGGGCGTGCCCTTGATCTGCATGGTCACGCCGCCCGGGTCGATCGCCAGCCATTGGCCGGGCATGGCCACGCCATGGCCCACTTCCACGCCCGACAGCAGGATGCGGTAGTCGTTGGGCTTGAGTTCAAGGTTGTCGCGGATATGGACCACGGGCGGCAGGAAGCCCACGTCCTGGGCGAACTTCTTGCGCAGGCTGCGGATGCGGTGCAGCAGCTCGCCGTTCTGCGCATGGTCGACCAGCGGAATCAGCCGGTAGCCCACCTCCAGCCCCAACTGATCCACCATGGACACGTCGTCCCAGCTGGCCTCGGCGGCCGCGGCCTGCGCCTGCGTCACCGCCTGCTGTGGCACCTCGCGCGCGGCTTCCTCTGCCGCCTTGCGGCGCTTGTTCAGTGTCCAGCCGCCCCAGGCCAGGCCGCCGGCCAGCGTCAGGAAGGCGACGTGCGGCATGTTCGGGATCAGCCCCATGATGCCGATGATGCCCGCGGTCAGGAACATCACGCTGGGGTTGGAGAACAGCTGGCTGATCATCTGCTGGCCGATGTCCTGGTCCGTGGACACGCGCGACACCACCACGCCGGCCGCGGTCGAGATCACCAGCGCCGGGATCTGGGCCACCAGGCCGTCGCCGATCGTCAGCAGCGTATAGACGCGGGCCGAATCGCTCATCGACATATCGTGCTGGGCCACGCCCACGATCAGGCCGCCGATGATGTTGATGGCCATGATCAGCAGGCCGGCGATGGCGTCGCCGCGCACGAACTTGCTGGCGCCGTCCATGGAGCCGAAGAAGTCCGATTCCTGCGACACCTCGGCGCGCCGCTTGCGGGCCTCGTCCTCGCCGATCAGGCCGGCGTTCAGGTCGGCGTCGATCGCCATCTGCTTGCCGGGCATGGCGTCCAGGGTGAAGCGCGCGCCGACTTCGGCGATACGGCCCGCGCCCTTGGTGATGACGATGAAGTTGATGATGGTCAGGATCACGAACAGGATGATCCCGACCGCGAAGTTGCCGCCCACCAGGAAGTGGCCGAAGGCCTCGATCACCTTGCCCGCCGCGTCCGGGCCGGTATGGCCGTGCAGCAGCACCACGCGGGTCGAGGCGACGTTCAGCGACAGCCGCAGCAGCGTGGCGAACAGCAGCACCGCGGGGAAGGCGGCGAAGTCCAGCGGCTTGCGCGTGAACATGGCCACCAGCAGGATCATCACCGACAGCGCGATGTTGAAGGTGAACAGCAGGTCGAGCAGAAACGTGGGCAGCGGCAACACCATCATGCCCAGCACCATCACGATCAGGATGGGGCCGGCCAGGATCCGCGCGTGCGCGGCGCCATTGTTCTTCAGCATGGAGAGCAGAGCGCTCATTCCTTAGACTCCTTGAGCTGCGGTCTTGGCTTGCGGGTCCAGCGCGGCCGGCACCGGCAGGCGGGACGGCGCGGTCGGCTCGGCCCCCCAGCCAGCGCGCCACGAGCGCAACTGGAACACCCACGCCAGCACTTCGGCCACCGCGGTATACAGCTCGGCCGGGATTTCCTGCCCCAGCTCGACGTGTTGATGCAATGCGCGCGCCAGCGGCGGCGCTTCCAATGTGGGAATCTTGTGTTCGGCAGCCAGCTCGCGGATCTTGGCCGCGATCAGGCCGGTGCCCTTGGCCAGCACGCGCGGCGCGCCGTTCTTCGATTCGTCGTACTGCAGCGCCACGGCATAGTGCGTGGGGTTGGTCACCACCACGTCCGCCTTGGGCACGTCGGCCATCATGCGACGGCGCGCGGCCTGGCGCTGCTGCTGGCGAATGCGGGCCTTGACGTGCGGGTCGCCCTCGCTTTCCTTGTGTTCCTGCCGCACGTCCTCCTTGGACATGCGCAGCTTCTTCAGGTGGCTCCAGATCTGCCAGGGCACGTCCAGCGCGACGATCACCGCCAGCGAGGCCACGATCAGCGCGCAGCAGATGGCGACGATGGTCAGCGCGCGCGTCAGCGCCGCCGAGGGCGCCACGTGCATGAGGCCCAGCATGTCGTCGTGGTAGCGCCAGATCACCCAGACCGCCACGCCGCCCACCAGCAGGGCCTTGGCCAGCGCCTTGACCAGCTCGACCACCGTCTGCGAGGAGAACATGCGCTTGAGGCCGGCGAGCGGGCTGAGCTTGGACAGATTGAGTTGCAGCGGCTTGCCCGAGATCACGATCCCGCCCAGCACCACGCTGGACAGCACCGCGATCACGGCCAGCAGGCCGAAAATCGGCAGCAGGGTCATCAGCGCCTGGCCGAAGCCCTGCACGGCCTGTTCCACCATCACGCCCGGATCCAGCGGCACGCGCTGGTCGAAGGCCAGGCCGTTGCGCAGCACCCCGCTCAGGCCCCGGTACAGCGAGCCGCCGCCCAGCCAGATCGCCGCGACGCCGGCGGCCAGCATCATGAACGTGCCCAGTTCCCGGGAACGCGCGATCTGCCCCTCCTCGCGCGCCTTTTCCAGGCGCCTGGGAGAGGCGGCTTCGGTTTTCTCGAGGTCGCTTTCGTCGGCCATGCTCTGCGGTGGTGTCGGCGCCCGTGGATTTTGCGGTTACGAGCTGCCCGCCGAGATTCTAGGAGGCCTGGCCTTTTCGCGATAAGCCAAGAAACGGGGGGAAAGCGGCGCTATTCCGCAATGCGGCGCCGGGCCGGGTCCGACGCCGTCCCGGCCGGCCCCGCTGGCGCCGTTCAGCCGGCGGCGGTCAGGGGATGGGCCCCGGCCTGGGCGCCCTGCTCCGTCGCCGCCTGGAAGCGGGCATAGTCCAGCCCGATCCGTACCGCGCCCCAGTGTTCCGGCCCCAAATAAACAGGGACGGAGATGTCGTTGACGATCTCGCCGGTGTCGCGCGAATAGGTCTGGAACAGCTGCCCGGCGGTGTTGGCCGCCAGCCGCTGGCCCACCGGGTCGTCGAAGATGCGCTTGTGGCGGGCGCGCGCGATGTCCACCTTCGGGTCGCCCGTGGGCGCGTGCGAATAACGGCTGTTGTGCGCCGGCGCGTAGCCGCGCGCGTCGACCAGCAACGCGTAGCTGCCGCCCGGAATGGCTTCCAACACGCTGTCCAGCAGCCGCGTGAGCGCCTCGTCGATGCCTCGGTCGTAGACCGTGTGGTAGCGCGGAGGATCGCTCTGCGCGATGCGCTGGTAGTGGCGATCGAACACGTCCAGCCCGCGCTTGCGCGCGCCTTCCAGCAGGCGCGCGGCCTGCTCGCGGAAGGCGTCCAGCGCCTCGGAAAGCAGGTCGAAGGCCGTGTCGCCGGTGCGCGTGGCGGCCAGCACTTCCTGCACGCTCTCGGTCTGGCGCCGGATGCGGTCGATCTCGCCCGACATGCTGCCGACGCGTTCGAGCACGTCGGCGGCCAGCGCCGCGATGCGGCTGACCTCCTCGCTCATGCCGTGGTTGGTGGCGTCGACCTCGCCGATCGCCTGCACCACTTCGCCCACCTGCCGGTTCATGCCCTCGAAATCATGCACGAAGCGGTCGAAATCGGCGCTGGTGCGCGTCAGCACCTCGCCCGAAGCCTCGACGTCGGCGCGCAGCGTGTCGGTCTGGCGGCCGGTGGAATCGACCAGCTCCAGCATTTCGCCGGTATGCCTGCCGATGTCGCTGGTGGCCGCATTGACGCGCTCGG
>NZ_JAGTJY010000078.1:21505-25622 GCF_018195695.1 Achromobacter sp. Marseille-Q0513
CCGGCGAAGCCCCTGCCAGCGTCGCCCGCCCTGGCGGCCTCGACCCCGGCGTTCAGCGCCAGCAGCTGGGTCTGCAAGGCGATGTCCTTGATCAGCTTGCTGATGTCGCCTACCGAGCGCGCGCGCAGGGTCAGCTGCCCCACCACCTCGGTGAAGGCGGACATCTCGCGATTCATGCGGTCGACCCGCTCCTTGACCTCGGACAGCTCGGCCAGCGCCCGCTCGGCCGCCTGCAGGTTCTGCCCGGACACCTCGGCGATTTCGCGCGCATGCGTGGACGTGGACGCCGACAGGCCGGCGATCTGCGCGCCGCTGGCGGCCAGCGCCTCGGCGGCGCGCGCCTGCTCCTGCGCCAGCGCCGAACAGCGCCCGGCCTGGAATTGGGTGCGCGCGGCGTTGAGCGCGATCTCGATGCTGGATTGACGGACGGTGGCGATGCGCTGGCGCATCGACCCCAGGAAACGGTACAGCGGCCACGCGGCCGGACTGAGCGACAGCGCCCGCTCCGACAGCACGGCCTCGCCCCGGTTCAGGCGGCGCAACAAGCCCCAAATGCCGCCCAGGCGGAATATGGATCTGGCCAAGATACTCTCCTAGTGCCGGCCCGGATCGTCTTCTGTGGAGATCCGTTGCCTGGACGCGCGGCCGCGCGTCCTGTCTCTCGCTGCATGGCCCTGATTCTGGTTCTTATGGCCGAGAGTCTATCACCCGCCCTGGCGCCCGCATTTAAGGGAAATCATCCATGCGGGCGATGGCAAGCGCCGCCGGCGTGGCCCGCCGACGGCGCGCGGCCGCCTAGAAACCCAGGCTGGCCAGCAGGTCGTCGACCTGATCCTGGCTGGTGACCACGTCGGCCTTGCCCTGCGGGCTGACCTGAGGGCCGTTGAGCAGGCTGTTGGCCTCGTCGCGCCGCTCCTGCGGCACGTTGTCCAGCAGCACCTGCAGCAGCTCGCGCTCGATCGCGCCCACCACGTCCATCATGCGCATGATGACCTGGCCGGTAAGGTCCTGGAAGTCCTGCGCCATGATGATTTCCATCAGCTTGGACTGGGTCTCCTGCGTCTGCTTGGGCACATCCTGCAGGAACGCGCGGGTGTCCTTGACCAGCTCGCGGGCCTCGGGCATTTCCAGCGGCTGGTCGAACCACTGCTGCCAGCGGCTGTCCAGCGACTGCGCCGAACGCGACATGCCGTCCTGGATCGGGCCGGCCGCCTCGGTCGCGTTCAACACGCGGTTGGCGGCCTGCTCGGTCATCTGCGCCACATAGCGCAGGCGGTCGCGCGCGTCCGGGATCGCGTTGGCCGCGTCCTTGATCGCCTGGTCCAGGCCCAGTTCGCGCATGCTGTCGCGCAGCATGCGCGTGAGCGAGGCGATGCGGTGGATCAGATCTGGGGATTCCGCCGGATCAACATTTTCCGTCGTGCTCATGGCGCACCTCAGCCTGCGATTTTCTCGAAGATCTTCGTGAGCTTCTCTTCCAGCGTTGCCGCCGTGAAGGGCTTGACCACGTAGCCGTTGGCGCCGGCCTGAGCCGCCGCGACGATGTTTTCCTTCTTGGCCTCGGCCGTCACCATCAGCACCGGCAGCGTGGCCAGCGCGGCGTCGGCGCGGATCTGCTTGAGCATTTCCAGGCCGTCGAGGTTGGGCATGTTCCAGTCCGACACCACGAACTGAAAGCCGCCGTTGCGCAGCTTCTCCAGCCCGATGGCGCCGTCCTCGGCTTCATCCACATTCTCGAAACCCAGCTCCTTGAGCAGGTTGCGGATGATCCGCCGCATGGTGGGGAAGTCATCCACCACCAGAATCTTTATGCCCTTGTCTACCATCTTCCTACTCCAAAAGAAATGTGCTTGGGAACGATCGCGAAACCCCGCGTCAAACGCGGTGGCCGCGGTCTCCCAGGCGAGTCAGAATGCGCTCACTCATCGCGGAAAGCGAAACCACCTCTTCGGCCGCGCCGATGGCGATGGCTTCGCGGGGCATGCCGAACACCACGCAGCTGGCTTCGTCCTGCGCGATGGTGTGGGCCCCGGCGCGGCGCATGGCGAGCATGCCCGCGGCGCCGTCCTTGCCCATGCCGGTCAGGATGACGCCGATGGCGTTCTTGCCCGCCGCCACCGCGGCCGAATTGAACAACACGTCCACCGACGGGCGGTGGCGGTTGACGGGTTCGCTGGCTTCCAGTTCGATGACGTAGTTGGCGCCGCTGCGGCCCAGCCGCATGTGCGTGTCGCCGCCCGGGGCCAGATAGACGTGGCCGGGCAGGACCCGTTCGCCATGCACGGCTTCGCGCACCGTCACCGCGCACAGCGCGTCCAGGCGCTGGGCGAAGGACCGCGTGAAGCCGGCCGGCATGTGCTGCGTGATCAGGATCGCCGGGCTGTCCGGCGGCAGGGGCTGGAGCACCTCGCGGATCGCTTCGGTGCCGCCCGTGGACGCGCCCACGATCACCAGCTTTTCCGAGCTGGAGAGCGGGCGGCGCAACGCCGGGGCCGGCGCGGCCGCGGGCGCGTGCGGCGCCGGCGCGCGCAGCTTGGCGCGCGAGGCGGCGCGGATCTTGTCGGCGATGATCTCGGTATATTCGAGCAGGCCGTCGCGGATGCCCAGCTTGGGCTTGGTGACGAAGTCGATGGCGCCCAGTTCCAGCGCGCGCAGCGTGATTTCGCCGCCACGCTCGGTCAGGGACGACACCATCACCACCGGCATGGGCCGCAGGCGCATCAGCTTTTCAAGGAAGTCCAGCCCGTCCATGCGCGGCATTTCGACGTCCAGCGTCAGCACATCCGGGTTGTGGCGCTTGATCAGCTCGCGCGCCACCAGCGGATCGGGCGCGGTCGCGACGACCTCCATGTCCGGCTGGCTGTTGATGATCTCCGTCATCAGGCCGCGCACCAGCGCGGAATCGTCCACACACAAGACTCTGATTTTCTGCATTTTTTGCCGCCTGGGCGGGCCTAGGCCCGGCCCCCGCATTCATAGACCGTCTGACCGCGCAGGCGGAAATCCTGGCTGATGTAGGTGAAGTTTTCCGAATGGCCCGCGAACAGCAGGCCGCCCGGCTTGAGCAAGGGAACGAACCGCTCCAGGATCCTGGCCTGGGTCGGCTTGTCGAAATAGATCATCACGTTGCGACAGAAGATGGCGTCGAACTTTTCGTTGATGGGCCATGATGGCGCCAGCAGGTTCAAGGTGTCGTAGCGCACCATGTCCGCGATCTCGGGCCGCACCCGCACCTGGCCGGCATTGGCGCCGCGCCCCTTCAGGAAGAAGCGCTTGAGCCGCGACTCCTCCATCTTCGCCACGCGCTCGGCCGGATAGACCGCCGCGCGGGCCCGGTTGAGCACATTGGTGTCGATGTCCGTGGCCAGCACGGTGGACGACGAGGCGCGGGGGCCCAGCGCTTCGGCCAGCGTGATGGCGATGGAGTACGGCTCCTCGCCGGTCGAGGCCGCGCAGCACCAGATCGATACCGGGCCGCCGCGGCTGCGCGCGAAATCGGCCAGGATCGGAAAGTGATGCGATTCCCGGAAGAAGGCCGTCAGGTTGGTGGTCAGCGCATTGATGAAGTCTTCCCACTCAGGCGCGTCGGGCTGGCGCTCCAGCTGGTCCAGGTAGCTGGCGAAATCCTGCCGCCCCAAGGCGCGCAGCCGCCTGGCCAGGCGGCTGTAGACCATCTCTCGCTTGTGGGCGCCCAGCGAAATGCCGGCGCGCTCGTGAATCATCTTGCGGACGCGGGAAAAGTCCGCGTCCCGGAAATCGAATTGGCGGTCCACCGAAATGGACGGCGCCGCATTTGCCGCTGTCGCCACCGCTAGCCTCAGTGTTCAAGCGCAAGCGCGTCGGGCGCCTGCAACCGTGTGCCGTCAGCGGCCGGGCGCTGACCCGACAGGCGATGCGCAGGCACTTCGATGACCTCGCCGGCGTTGATCTTGAACACCGCCACCGCTTCGGCCAGGCGCTGCGCCTGTTCCTGCAGCGAGCCCGCGGCTGCCGCGGCCTGTTCCACCAGCGCCGCGTTCTGCTGCGTCACCTCGTCCATCTGCGACACCGCGCGGTTCACCTGGTCGATGCCGCTCGACTGCTCTTCCGACGCCGCCGAGATCTCGCCCATGATGTC
>NZ_JAGTJY010000079.1:0-25557 GCF_018195695.1 Achromobacter sp. Marseille-Q0513
GCGCCGTGGGCTGTGGCGCGGCAGCGTTGTGGCATGGCAGCGTTGTGCGGCGCCATCCTAGGCCGGATAATCGGCGCATCCAAATAATCGTCCTGGATACGCTTGCCCATGCCCACGTCCCGCTACAAGCAGCTGGTGGATCAGCTGGCGTCCGACATCCGCGCCGGGCGCCTGCGCCCCGGCACGCGGCTGCCTACGCACCGCGACCTGGCGGCGCGCGAAGGGCTGGCGCTGGCCACCGCCACGCGCGTCTATGCCGAGCTGCAAGCCATGGGGCTGGTCAGCGGCGAATCGGGCCGAGGCACCTTCGTCAAGGAAGCCCTGCCGCGCGGCCACGGCATCGACCTGCGCGCCTGGAACGACGACACCGCCGAACTGGCCTTCAACTCGCCGACGCTGCCCGGCCAGGCCGAGCTATACCGCGCCGCGCTGCGCCGGCTGGCCGAACACGGCGATCCCGAGGCGCTGCTGCGCTACCGCCCGCATGGCGGCAGCGACACGGAACGCGCCACGGCCGCCACGCACCTGAACCGCCGCGGCTTCGACGCCGACGCCGGCTCGACGCTGCTGGTCAGCGGCGCGCAGCACGGATTGACGCTGGCCGCCATGGCCCTGTTCGAACCCGGCGATGTGATCGCCGTGGACGCCCTGACCTATCCCGGCTTCAAGCTCGCCGCCGAATGCGCGCGGCTGGAGCTGGCGCCCGTTCCGGCGGCGGTTGCCACCGCGAACGCCGCCGCCAACGACGGCGGCATGGACCTGGACGCGCTGGCCGAGCTGTGCCGCCGGCGGCGCGTGCGCGGGGTCTACACCATGCCCACGCTGCACAATCCGCTGGGCTGGGTTGCCGGCCCGGCCTGGCGCGCGGCGCTGGCCGCCATCGTCCGCCAGCACGGACTGACGTTGATCGAAGACGGCGCCTACGCCTTCCTGGCCGACGAGGCCCCGCCCGCGCTGGCGGCGCTGGCCCCCGAAGCCACCGTCCACGTGAGCAGCCTGTCCAAGAGCGTGGCCACCGGCCTGCGCGTCGGCGCGCTGCACGCGCCGCGCGAGTGGATTCCCCGGCTGGAACGCGCCATCCGCGCCACCACCTGGAACACGCCCGCCACCATGACCGCCATCGTCTGCGGCTGGATCGAGGACGGCACCGTCGCCCGTCTGGAAGCCGAGAAACGCCGCGACGCCCGCCAGCGCCAACGCATCGCCGCCGAGATCCTGGGCCACCTGCGCCCCGTCAGCCATCCGGCCTCGTACTTCACCTGGCTGCCGCTGGCGCAGGAAGTGCGCGCCGACGCGATCGCCATGGCGCTGATGCGCGAACGCATCTCCGTCTCTACCGCCCATCCCTTCGCCGCCACGCCGCACGTGCCGCACGCCATCCGGCTGGCGTTGGGATCGGTCAACCTGGACGCGCTGCGGCGGGCGCTGGAAGGGGTGGCTCGGGTGGTCGCCGACCAGACCGACCGCTAGCGCCAGGACGCCGGCGCGCCAACGCGCTATAACTGGCCGCTGTCCACATTGCAGACGGACACAATTGGCAAATGGTTGTCCGACGCGAAGCGCGACGGCTCATTAAGATGGCGTCGCATATCACGGCATGCCGCCGGCGAGGCCGGCACCGGCATCAAAATCCCGCCCGCCGCATGCCTCTCAACGCAGGCCCAAGAGCAGATCTTCCATCCATGAAAACCATACGGAAAGCCCGCCTCACCCCCCGCGCCGCCTTGCTGCGCACGACGATGGCGGGCCTGGCCGCGTCGGCCCTGGCCGCCGCCTTCAGCCCGGCCGCCCACGCCCTGGAACCCGTCAGCAACGCGACGCGGCAGGACGTCGCCCAGGCCGCCGCCGTCGCGCCGCCCGACGTGCGCACCGTGATGCAATCGATCTACCAGGTCGACGGCCAGGGCAAGGATTCGTACGAAGTCGCCAATGGCAGCGTCGCCACCTATTGGTACGGCCACGCCTTCGAGCTGAACGGCACGCGCTACTTCACCGGCTTCACCTGGGACACCCGCGAGCGCTACGGCAAGCCCGGCGAGGACGACGCCGGCCCCGACATCCAGGTCAACCTGGCCGAAGCCACCTACACGCTGACCGGCTCCACGCCCGACAAGCCCTGGCAGTTTCGCGGCATGACCAACACCATCGGCAACTTCGGCGCCTATGAAAAGCCCGAGTTCGTCGACCCCAAGCGCAAGCCCGTCGAATACCGCACGCCCGCCGGCAAGCTGGTGCTGGCCGTGCCCACCGACGGCTTCGACAACGGCACCAGCTTCACCGGCTACGCGCTGTTCGTCTTCAACCCCGGCCCGCGTGACGAGCTCAAGGACAAGGTCTGGACCTACGTGGGCAGCGTCAACACCGGCAGCGACAACAGCGCGGCCTGCGCCGACGGCGATGTCATGCCCTGCGTCAGCAGCCAGGGCGAACTGAGCTTCGCCGCGCACGGCGGCGGCGACATGCCCCGCATCAGCGTCAAGGTCAGCGGCACCACCATCACCGGGCCGGGCAAGACCCGCCAGCTCGGCGCGGCCGACACCGTCACCTACCACTACGACGCGGCCGGCAAGAAGTACGCCAGCCAGTAAGCGGCATCGCCGGCGCGGCCGCTCAAGGCCACGCCGGCCGACACGCAAGACGGGATGGGCATCACCCGCGATGCCCATCCCGTCATTGCATCCACCCCGTCAAAACGTCGTGCTACAGTCGGCCGTCCTTCCTGTTGCGGAGCGGAGCATGAGCCCCCAGACCCCGGTTTTCGATCCGTCGCGTACTGCCTTGCTGGTCATGCATTACCAGACCGACATCATGGAACTGTTCCCGTCGGTCGCCCCCGCCTTGCTCTCCCATACCCGGCAGCTGTGCGACGCCGCGCGGCACGCGGGCGTGGCCGTCTACTTCGCCAAGATCCACTTCAGCCCTGGCTATCCGGAAGTCAGCCCCCTGAACAAGAACGGGCAAGGCATCAAGCAGCTGGGCCTGTTCGTGCACGACCGCATCTCGCCCGAGCTGGGACAGCGCGACAACGAACCGCTGATCATCGCCCACCGCGCCAGCGTGTTCCACGGCACCGACCTGCAAGTGCGGCTGTCGGCGCAAGGCATCGACACGCTGATCCTGGTCGGCGTCGCATCCACTGGCGTCATGCTGTCCACCATCGCGCACGCCAGCGACGCGGACTACCGGCTGTATAGCGTCAAGGACTGCTGCTACGACCCGGATGCGGTGGTGCATGAACACCTGTTCGCCACCGCCTTCGAATCGCGCACCACGGTGCTGTCGCTGGCGGACGCCCTGGCGCTGCTGCGCTGACGGCGCCCAGCCCGCGCGCACCGCAAGCCCGCCGGAGACACGCATGGAGACCATCGAAGGCCAGACCTTCCTGATGAGCTACGACAAGGGCGGCTCGCACTTCCACGACCTGCACCTGCGCGACTGCACCTTCGATAACGGCGCGCTGTCGATGGTGAAGCACCCCAAGCGCATGTCGCGCGTGCGCAACCTGCGCCTGAGCCAATGCCGCGCCGTCAACTCGATGATCAAGCCCTGCATCTTCGAGGACGTGCTGGTCGAAGACCTGTCCACCAACCCGATCCTGCTGGTGTGGGCTTCGTTCTTTCGCCGGGTCACGCTGCGCGGCAAGATCGGCAAGATCAATCTCAACCTCGTGCCCGAAGCCTTTTGCACGGACGCCGCCATCCTCGACCAGTTCGCGCAGGCACGCGCCGCGTTCTATGCCGAGACCGACTGGGCGCTGGACATCAGCGAGGCCAAGCTGCTGGGGCTGCGTTGCGAGGGCGTGCCGCTGCACTTGATCCGGCGCGATCCGCAGACGCAGGTCATCCTGGACAAGCTGGGCCGGTATCGCGGGCAACAGGTGCTGGACCAAAGCTTCGCGCAGGCGTTTCCCGTGACGGACAGCGTGCTGCGTGGTTTCGATGAATCGGACACGCAGTCCATGCTGCTGACCGCCTCGCTGGGCGCGCCGAAAGCGCGACGCGAGGAAGAAAAGGGCGCGATTGCCGAGCTGAGAAGGCTGGACTTCGTGGAGGAATGAGCGTCCCGCGTGGCCCGGCCTGCCAGCATCCGGCCGGGCGCGCGGCATCCCGATTGAAGGACACGACACCTGCGAGGCGACACATGCGTGCGTTGAAACTGCTTTTCCTGCTGGCGATGCTGCACCTCGGCGTCCCCGGCCTGGCTCAAGCCGAACAAGGCTGCCCCGACGGCTTCATGCCCAACGCCGCCGGCACGCCGGGCCAGCAGTGCGTGCCCATCCCTGGCCAAACGCGTCCCCAGGGCGGCACCGGCGCGCAAAGCGCGCCCGACCAACCGCGCTGGACCACGCGCTGGGGCGCGATCGCCTACGACCCGCCCTCGGGCTCCGTCGGCATCGCCGCCGACAAAACCAGCAAGACCAAGGCCGAACAGGCCGCGCTGGAACATTGCGCGTCCAAGGGCGGCAAGAGCTGCGAGACCAACATCACCTACTACAACCAATGCGTGGCGGTGGTATACGGCCCTTCGCCCACGGGCGCGGGCATACTGATGAACTCCGCCAGCGCCGAGACCAAGGAACTGGCGCAATCACTGGCCATCGAGACTTGCGAGAAAGGCACGGGCACGAGCTGCAAGACCTTCCATACAGGCTGCAGCTACCCGGTGCGATTTCAATGACGCGCCGGCTTTGAATCTTGAACATGACGTGACACGGCATGGCGACCGGCTTGCCTGATGGCATTCGCGATATTGGAATACGCCGCGCAGAGTAGACTGATTGCCTGTTCACCCGTTCCGAGTCCACCTCCATGCTAGTCAAAGCCATACATGCCGGCCTGGCTCAAATCATCCTGCTGGGCGACGCCCTCACGCGGCCACGCCCGCAACAACGCTCGGCGCAAGGCCAGGCCACGGTCAACGCCGAAGCGGCCCAGCTGTCGCTGTATCAATTCCACGCCTGCCCGTTCTGCGTCAAGACGCGGCGCGCCATGCGCAGGCTGAACGTGCCCATCACGCTGCACGACGCCAAGCGCGATCCCGAAGCGCGCGCGCGGCTGCTGGCGGGCGGCGGCAAGGTGAAGGTGCCATGCCTGCGCATCGACGACGCGCAAGGCACGCGCTGGATGTACGAGTCCAATGACATCATCGCCTACCTCGAACAACGCTTCGCCGGCGTGGCCTGACGGGCGTTCACGGGCATGATGCGCCGCGCTCGCCTGTTCCTCATCACCCTGGGCGCCGCGATCGCGCTGGCCGGCTGCGACGACTCGTCGCTGGACCCTGCGCCGCCGGGCTCGAAACTCAACGCCGAGACCCTCGCCACGCGCGACACGCCGCCTGAGCTGCAGTTCAAGGGCACGCTGGCGGGGCAGCCCGTGCATCTGCTGATGCACAAGTGCAAGGTGTACAAGGTCGAACCGGGCACAGGCGAGAACGTGAAGTGGACGCTGGTGCTGGAAGGCGACTCGTCTCTGCTGCCAACTATCTGCGTTCAGCAATCGCTGACCGAGAGCAAGGGCGTGGTGACCGCGTTCATTGGAAGGCAGGCGTTTGGAGCGGGAGGGTGTTGCACGGGGATACCGGAGTATCGGTCCAGGGATGGGGTGAATTGGAAGCCGCGTTGAGTGTGGGCTTAGTGTTCACGGGAACCCCAGAGACAGGCCGGCTCCTGCCACTCGGCTATTGAATCGATATCGGCGCGCGGTACGTTGTACCGGCTTCCTGGCCTCCATCAACGACGGCTGTCCGTGCGGACCTACGCCAGCCAGCGTTTTCCGTCTTTGTGATTAGCAATAAGGCAACCACATGCAGGTCATCGTGCGAGATTTTGTAGAAGCCGACCGGGAAGCTCTGCGCCAGCTATTTGTTGTGTCCCGCGATGCCGCTTTCTCGTGGGCTGTCATTGGCAGCCATAAGCTTGAAGACTTTGATATGAGCACCGCAGGTGAGAGGATTCTGGTGGCCGAGCATTCGTGCCATCCCGTCGGCTTTGCGTCTGTATGGCAGGATGACAGCTTCCTGCACAACCTATTTGTTCATCCTCGGTATCAGGGACTCGGTGTAGGAACGATGCTGTTGGCTGGCTGCGACAAGTACTTTTCCGGTGCACCGACACTGAAATGCCTCAAAGCCAATGAGCGCGCCAAGCGGTTCTATCAGTCTCAGGGGTGGCGAGTACGTAGTGAAGCCGACGGTCCGGAAGGCCCGTATTTCCTTATGGAGGCCGACCCGCGCCAGCAGGTCTAGCCCCTGTCTTCGACTCCGAGTTTTCACCTAATGCCGCGCAGTTTTTCCGGAGTGCATCCGCATTGGAAAATCGGCTAACGTAGCGCCGCGACATCGACGGTTCTTGCCTCGCAAGCCTGCACCAGTTCGGGATCATGGCTGGCAAACAACACGACGCGATCCTCGCCCCACGCCATGAATAGCTCGGCCAGCACTGCGCGACCCCGAGCATCGAAACCATTGCTGGGCCCATCCGCAATCACCACCGCCGGATCCCCCAACGCCGCCGCCGTCACAAACACCTTCCGCCTTGTCCCCGTCGACATCTGCTCAAAGCGCTTGTCCAGATGCGGCTCCAGCCCCAGGTCATAGGCTAGCTCCAACGTGGCTTCATCCAGCGCCACGTTCTTCTCCGCCGCCACCTTCTCCAGCAAGCCGCGCCCCGTCATCTCGGGAAACAGCAAGCAGTTGTCCGGCACATAGGCCAGACGCGCCTTGGCCTGCGCCGGCGCGTGGAGCATCGAGTGGCCGTCGATCCACACATCCCCGCTATCCGGCGCGATCACGCCCGCGATGATGTTCAGCAGGCTGGATTTGCCGGTGCTGTCTTCTTCGCATAGCGCCACGCAGCCGGGCGTGAAGGTATGGGTCAGGCCCTGGAAAACGAGGTAGTCGCCGTAGCGTTTGCTGAGGTTGTCGATTCGTAGCATGGCGGAAAGTGTACGCAGGAACGCGCGTAGCGGCCAGTTTCCCCGGCGTGGGGACAACCGCCTGACGCCGTGTGATTCAGGCCCGAGCCGGCCCGGCGCCTTCGCTATCCGCGACCAACGGACGGAAGGACATAGGGCTGCTCTTCAGGAACCAGCAATCCGCTGAAATCCCGCGCGGCATATTCTCGCTGTTGTGCCACGAAGTCGGTGATGTCCTCGATCGACAGCACCTCGTCCCGCGCATAGCGTTTCAGCATCTCGCCGCGCAATCCCAACTGGATGGCGCGACGCTCGATGACGGCGCCAGTCGGATCATGGTCGGGGTCCCACTGGAGCCGGACTTCGGACTGCTCCACGCGATCGCGCCATTCCTGCTGGGTCGCGTAACCCGAGGCGACAAAGCTGGAGGCGACGGCGGCGCGCAGCAGTTCATCGAAGAGGGTTCTGGGCAATCGGACAGCGAGGATGCGCTCCTGTCCTTCTTTCGTCGCCCATCCCGAGCGGAACATCATCCACAGGAAATTGGGCTTGATCCAGCTCATGCGCGAGAAGCTGAATTCACCGCCAAACTGCTGATGCTTCACGGCATGCGCAGCGATCGCGGGACGATAGGCCTGGTACACATAGATGGAGGTGGCGTCGTACTGCGCCATGATGTGCTGGCCCGATGCGGGCCATTGATGGATTTGCTCCAGATACAGTTTTGTTTTCATTTTTTTTAGTTGATGAGCAAGGTGGATAAAGGACCGATCCCGGGCCTTGGAGGCTAGCGCGGCAGCAGTTCCTCGCGAGTCAGGTATTTGCCGTATTCGTTGACCCCAAGTAGCGTGAAGCCGAAGCCCTCGACCAGGGCCATCAAGGGACCCACGCCGCCGTAGGGGTAGCCATGCGGATCGATCTGCAATTCGGCGATGGAATCGTCTAGGCGTTCCAGGCCCAGCACGGTGTAGTCACCCGAATGGATGCTGTCCACCAGGCTGTAGAAATCCCATTTCGCGGAGAGCTGTTCTGCGGGTTCTGGAATCCATTTGGGGCAGGACTCGCGCTGATGCTTCAAGTCGGCCAGGGTCAGTTCGTCCGGCCAGTCGAAGTTGTTTCCAAGCTCAATGGGAATGGCGGAAAACCAGTCGGACAGGTCGCGGTGAATCTGCGCTTCCTTGTCGTGCTTCAGCGTTTTGTACAGGAGGCGCAAGGCTTCCAGATGCGCGGCATTGCCGTATTCGAAGCGGACGCCGAACTGTTCCATTGTGGATACGTCTGGCGGCTGGGTGGCAGGGGTAGCGGTCCTGACCGCAGTCAAACTCGATTTATTTTTTCTTATCATTGTGGTCGCATTTAACGCTGCCACCACGCTCCCGGTCAACCGCCATGGCTGAATCGCGTGGCGCTATCGCGACAGTCAAAAGTGCATCACAACGGGCCTGGGCTGTGCGATCGCGCACGGCCGGGGGACATTGATACCGCGCACGTCTCCGGAAGGTTGAACCTCCAATCAGCTCAAAATCAGACCGTTTCGATTCATTCAAGATCAAGACTGGTCTATTTGATGAGCTGATTGCTGCTAGATTGCGCAAGTTCGACCAGCCCTGAGTACGCCATGACCATCCGCGAAGACAGACTCCAGATACTGCGGCAACCGCTGCTCTCGCGCGCACCGGTGGGCTATCAGCGCCGCTTCGTGGACGATTACGTTCCGAACCAGAGTTCCCTGTTGCCACCCGCTCTGGCTCAGGCCTTGGCCGACGAAGGCGGCATGCCGGGCCAGCATCCTGCCGGCACTTTCGCGCGCCGTGTCCTGAAGCCGTTATTGCTTGACCTATCCTGGTCATCCTCACGGTTGGAAGGCAACCGGTATTCGCTGTTGGCCACGCAAGAGCTCTTCAAGCGCGGCACGGCAGACAATGACCTGGACGCGATCATGCTGCTCAATCACAAGGCCGCCATCGAGTTCATGGTCGATGCCGTGCCCCTGCACGGCCTGACGTCTGCCGTCATTGGCAATCTGCACACGCTCCTGATGGAGCATCTGTTGGCTCACACCGACGGTCTGGGTCATATTCGCCGTACCGTGGTCAACATCCGCGACACGACCTACATCCCTATCCAGGCGCCTGCGCTGCTGCAGGAAATGCTCGATCACATAGTGGAAAAAGCGCGGCTGATCAAGAATCCCGTGGAAGCGGCGTTCTTTCTCTGGGTGAACCTTGCTTACCTGCAACCCTTCGAGGACGGCAACAAGCGCACCAGCCGCTTGTCGGCCAACATTCCGCTGATGCTCTACAACTGCGCGCCGCTGTCCTTCCTGGACGTGGAGGCGCAGGACTACGCCTACGCCATGATGGGCGTCTACGAGCGCGGCGATGTCGCGCTCGCGGTGGATCTGTTCACCTGGTCTTACCGGCGCTCAATTCGTAAATACACCGTTCAGCTCGATGCGGCGGGTGTGCCGGATCCCGTGCGGCTGCGGTTTCGAGAGAAGCTGAATGAAGCGATCAGCCGGGTGGTGCGTGCACGGCAGACCGCCGACACGGCGGTGGCGGCGCTGGCCTTGCCTGAAGACGATGCGCGCGTGTTTCGTCCGATGTTGGCGGAAGAGTTGCGGGTGCTGGATCTTTATAACTGCGCGCGGTATCGATTGGCGATGGAGCAGGTGCAGGAATGGATCGAGGCAGGGCGGCCACAGTAGCGTTCATTTTCGTCATATCGCGCAACCGGCAAAGGCCGGCCTTGTTGTTGACTACCTTCCTGTCATGCCATAGCAGTTGACGACAAAGCGCCGGACAGTGCATGGAAATTTGCCGCTTTTTTTCACCAGGCATTTCCTTTTCAAATCATTGAAACTCAAGAACTTTCAATAGATTGACTCACGAATTCCACAAGAATTCTGCCGCTTTTTTTGCCGGTTTCTCTCACCCATTCATTCGGTCCGCGTCCGACACGTAGCCGCGTTCAGGAACAGAATCCCGTCACCCAAAAACAAAGGCCGCGAATTCATCGCGGCCCTTGCCCGTACTACTCAAAAATCAACGCAGCAGTGCCTTACTTACGCACCTGCGCAATCAACCCATCCAGCTGCGCCAGCATCGTATCGATCTCCTCAGCCGTCACATTCAGCGCCGGCATGAAGCGCAGCAGATTCCCACGCGGCGCATTCAGCAGCAAGCCATTCGGCGACAACTTGCGCGCGGCCTCGACAATCGCCGGACCATCATCGCGATCCATCACCAGCGCGCGCAGCAGACCCATACCGCGCTCACCCTGCATGCCATACTTCGCCGACAGCGCCAGCAGGCCTTCCGACAACTGCTTGGCGCGCGCATTGACCGATTCCATGAAGCCCGGCGCGGCCAGCGCGTCGAACACCGCGACACCAACTGCCGCCATCAACGGATTGCCGTTATACGTGCCGCCCTGGTCGCCGTGCGAGAACACGCACACTTCCTGGCGCGCCAGCAGGGCGGCCAGCGGCACGCCGCCGCCGATGCCCTTGGCCAGCGTCATGATGTCCGGCACCACGTCCGATTGCTGGTAGGCGAACATCGTGCCGGTGCGGCCCATGCCGGTCTGCACTTCGTCGACGATGAAGAGCAGCTTGTGCTCGTCGGCCAGCTTGCGCAGGCCTTGCATGAATTCCTTGGTGGCGGGGATGACGCCGGCCTCGCCCTGCACCGGTTCCAGCATGATGGCGACGGTCTGGTCGTCGATCAGCTTGCGCACCGATTCCAGGTCGTTGATCTCGGCCTTGGGGAAGCCTTCGACCTGCGGGGCGAACATCTTGTCCCAGCCCGGCTTGCCCGACGCGGACATGGTCGCCAGCGTGCGGCCATGGAAGCCGTGGTTCATGGTGATGATCTTGTAGGCGCCCTTCTTGTTGACCTGGCCCCACTTGCGCGCCAGCTTGATGGCGCCTTCGTTGGCTTCGCCGCCGCTGTTGGCGAAGAAGACGCGGTCGAAGACCGACGCGCCGGTCAGGCGCGAGGCCAGCTCGATCGACGGCAGGTTGTAGAACGCCGGCGACGGGTTCATCAGCAGCTTGGACTGGTCCAGCAGGGCCTTCTGCATTTCCGGGGCGCTGTGGCCCAGGGTGTTGACGGCCCAGCCCTGGACGAAGTCCAGGTATCGCTTGCCCGCGTGATCCTCCAGCCAGGATCCCTGGCCTCGCACGAACACGAGGTCCGGGCGGGAGGTGATCTCCATGAGGGCGTTGACGTTGAACTGGCTGAATTCCATGGCGGTTCCTGCGGAATGAGGGTACAGGGTTGAAAGACGGGGAAACGCTAAAACGCGAATTTAGCACCGGCGGGGGGATGCTATCGTGACGCACCCCCTGCCGATCCGCCCCAGGCCGCCCCAAAAAGGCTGGCGACGCGGGCGCTCTATTTTATGCAACAGGCGCCACCCCGCGCGCAGACCTTTATCGCTTTTTACTGACCAATCATGAAACGTATTCTTTCCAGCCTCGCGGCTGGCCTGGCGCTGGCGGCGGCCGGCGCCCCGGCGCATGCCGATTATCCCGACCGTCCCCTGCGCCTGATCGTGCCGTTCCCGCCCGGGCAGGCCACCGACATCTTCGCCCGCGCGCTGGCCGAAAAGCTGGGCGCAGCGGTCAAGCAGCCGGTGGTGGTTGAAAACAGGGCCGGAGCCGGCAGCAATATCGGCATGGAGCAGGCGGCGCGCTCGGCGCCCGACGGCTACACGCTCGTGATCGCGGGCAGCGCGGCGGCGGTGAACCAGACGCTGTACAAGACGGTGAACTACAAGCTGCCGGACGATTTCGCGCCGGTGTCGGGCGTGTTCTCGGTGCCGCTGATGTTCCTGGCGACGCCGGCCTCGGGCATCAGCTCGCTCAAGCAGCTGGTGGAGCAGGCGCGCGCCAAGCCGGGCGACCTGGCCTATGCCAGCGCGGGCATCGGCGGCACGCAGCACCTGTCGGCCGAGATGTTCAAGGCGGCGGCCCAGATCGATATCCGCCACATCCCGTACAAGGGCAGCGGCCCGGCGCAGGCGGATTTCCTGGGGCACCAGGTGCCGCTGATGGTGGACTCGGTGACCGCCGGCCTGCCGCATGTGCAGAACAAGAAGGCGGTGGCGCTGGCGGTGACGACGGCCAAGCGGCTGCCGCAGCTGCCCGACGTGCCGACGGTGGCCGAGTCCGGCTATCCGGGTTTCGAGGCGATCGGCTGGGCGGCGGTGCTGGCGCCTCGCGGCACGCCGCCGGAGGTGACGAACTACCTGAGCCAGCAGATCGGCCGCGTGCTGGGCACGCCCGAGATGCAGAAGTTCTCCCGCGACCGCGGCGCCGAGCCGATGCCGATGACGCCCGAGGCGACCAGCAGCTTCATCAGCGGCGAAGTGAAGAAGTGGGGCGAGGCGGTGAAACAGTCGGGCGCGCAGGTCGACTGAACGCTGGCAGCGTCTTGCAAACGGGCCGTCGCCGCGTTGCGGGACGGCCCGTTGCCTTATGGCCTCGCCATGCTCAGTGCAGGGCTTTCACATCGGGCCTGCCCGGATCGCCAGGCCGGCGCGGCTGGTCCGGGTTGTGCGGTTGCCGGGGATCTCCCGGTTGCCCCGGCTGGCCAGGCTCGCCGGGCTGCCCCGGCGGGTTGGGCTTGCCGGGGACTTCCGGCGGCACGCGGCCCGGTTGATTGTCGTCCTGCCCGGGTTTGCCTGGCTGCTGCTGCTGACCGGGAGCTTGCTTGGCCGGCGCGTCGCCGGGCGGGTGAGTCGTGTTCATGGTGGTCTCCTGAAAATTCGCGCAAGGCGATACAGATGAGGCGGCACGCATAACGAGCGCAGGACCACGATAGAAGCAGCTCGTAACCGCGCACAGAGCTCGCCGGACGAATTTATCTAGTACTTTCTTCCTACCTCCGGGCCGCGCCGCGCGGCCCGCCTCGCGCATCAGGGAGACAGGATGAAGAAGACCGCCACGGCGTTCACGACCGAACGCCGCCATCTGCTGGAGATCATCGACGGCCTGATCGAAGGCATCATCCTGCTGGACAACAACCGGCATATCGCCTGGGCCAACGACACGGCGCTGGCCATGCACGGCGTGGCGGACCTGGCGGGGCTGGGCGGCACGGCGGCCGGCTATCGCAAGGCGTACACGCTGCGCTACCGCAACAACCGCAAGCTGGACGCGGCGCAGTACCCGATGGACCGGGCGCTGGCGGGCGAGGCCTTCAAGGACGTGGTGGTGGAAGTGTGCAGCCGGCGCGATCCGGATTTCCGCCGCATGCACCAGGTGCGCAACCTGGTGCTGAACGATGCGCAGGGCGCGGTGGAAGGCATGGTGCTGGTGCTGCTGGACGTGACCGAGCGCTACAGCGCGGAGGAACGTTTCGAGCGCACCTTCAACGCCAATCCCGCGCCGGCGGTGATCTGCTCGCTGGCGGACCTGCGCTATGTGAAGGTCAACCAGGGCTTCCTGGAAATGACGGGCTATGCGCGCCAGGACGTGCTGGACAAGACCGTGCGCGAGCTCGACGTGCTGGGCGACACGCCGCAGCGCGAGGATGCGCTGCAACGGCTGGCGGAAGGCCGCACCATTCCGCAGACGGAATCCAGCATCGCGGTGCAGGGCGGCGCCAGCAAGCTGGTGGTGGTGGCGGGCCAGCCCATCGAGGTGGCCGATCAGCCCTGCATGCTGTTCACCTTCAACGACCTGGAGCCGCGCCGCAAGGCCGAGACGGCGCTGCGCCACAGCGAACAGCGCTTCGCCACGGCGTTCCGGCTGGCGCCGGTGCCGATGACGCTGAGCACGGCGGAAGGCGAGCTGCTGGAGGTCAACGACGCCTTCGTCGCCACCACCGGCTACGACGCCGCGACGCTGTCGCGCGACGAGGATGCGCTGGCGCGGCTGTGGACCGATCCGCGCGCCTACGACCGCGCCATGGCCTCGCTGGAGCAGGGCGCCAGCGTGCGCAGCCTGGAGATGGCGCTGCGCACGCGCGAGGGCGCGCTGCTGGACTGCCTGCTGTCGGCCGCGCCGGTGAATATCCAGGACCTGCCCTGCGTGCTGGGCGCGATCCAGGACATCACCGAGCGCAAGCGCAACGAACTGGAGCTGATGGAGGCCATCGAGACGGTGATGCAGGACACCTCCTGGTTCAGCCGCACCGTGATCGAGAAGCTGGCGCAGATCCGCGCGCCCGGCGCGCCGCAGTCGCAGGGCGAGCTGGCCGACCTGACGCGGCGCGAGCGCGAGATCCTGGGGCTGATCTGCGACGGCCACACCGACGCCGAGATCGCGGCCACGCTGCATCTGTCGCGCAACACGGTGCGCAATCATGTGGCGGCGCTGTACGGCAAGCTGGACGTGCACCGGCGCAGCGCCGCCATCATCTGGGCGCGCCAGCGCGGCATCGTGGGCTACGAGAAACCGCCGCGCAAGCGCGCGAGGAAGTAGGCGCGGCGCGGGCAGGCTGCTCGGGCGCCATCCATCAAACAAGTAGAAAAGTACCAGTCGATCTGGTGCGTGCGTTTCTTACGCGCGCGCGCCGCCATTCCTATATTGGGTTCGTCCGCGGCCACGGCCTGCCAGCCGCCCGGCGCGCGATTTCCCCGCAACTGGAACCCAAGGAGCAACCCCATGGACAACGACCGCATCAAAGGCGCCGCCAAGGAAGTGAAGGGCGCGATCAAGGAAACGGCCGGCAAGCTGACCGGCAACCGCCAGACGGAAATCGAAGGCAAGGCCGAGAAGGCCGTCGGCAAGGTGCAGCGCAATATCGGCGAAGCCAAGGACCAGGCCCGCGACGCGCTGGACAAGAAGTAGGAAGGACGCGCGCCCGACGCCGCGAGCCGTCCCCGCTCGAGGCGCCGCGCCGCTGGCGCGCGGATCGCGCCAGCCCGTTCTCTTTCTTCGCACTGACAGGAGCTCACCGATCATGAAGCACTACCGAAACGCCGCCCTGGGCCTGGCCCTGGCGCTGGGCGCCGCGCTGGCCCCGGCCCATGCGCAAGGCAACGCCATGTCCCAGGACCAGATCGACGCGCGCTACGACGCGGCCAAGAAGCAATGCGACGCCCGCAGCGGCGACTCCAAGGATCTTTGCCTGAAGCAGGCGCGCGCCGACAAGGACGTGGCCGAGGCGCAGGCCAAGGCCGGCAAGCAGAAGGCCGAGGCCAACCACGACGCGGCCAAGGCGCGCCAGGACGCGGACTATGACGTGGCCAAGAAGAAATGCACGGCCATGTCCGGCGACGCCAAGGACGCCTGCCTGGCCGAAGCCAAGACGCGCTACGGCAAGTAAGGCATCGGCACATGAACGCAACAAGGAGAACCGCAATGGCGCAACGGATCTGGATCGTGCTGGTCATGGCCGTGGCCGGCATGACGGCGGGCTGCAACACGGTCGAAGGTGCCGGCAAAGACATCGAGCGTGGCGGGGAGAAGATCCAACAGCAGGCACGCTGATCGCCCCGTAGCAACCTGGCCTTGCCGCCGGCGCGCCTTGTGCGCGCCGGCGTTTTTTTGTCGCGGCGCCGTAAGGTTCAGTGCGTGGCGGGGCGACTGGCCGCAAACGCTTTGCTCAGCGCCTCGCCCGCGTACTTCGCCAGCAATTCCTGCGAGTGCGCCTTCATATCGACGCCCAGTTCATTCCACACGCGCTGCAGCTTCTCCGCGACCGGCGAAGCCTTGCCATCGCGCTCCAGCGAACGCAGTTCCTCGACGGTGAAGAAGCGGGCATAGCTTTCAGCAAGGTTCTGATTCCACTGCGGCTGATACTTGGGCCGCGCCTTGGCCAGTTCGCTGCGCAGCAGGTGGTTGGCCTTGAACGCGCCGACCTCGAAGAGAATCATGGCAAAGGTGGTGGTCGGCTGCACAGCCTGCCAGGCCATGTCGCTCATGTTCGACCCGATGTTGCGCCGTTCAACCATGCTCAACGCGGCGGCGATCCGCTCCGGGTCGTCGGCCGCAAGCGCCGCGCCCGGCCAGAGCGCGCCGAACGACAGCGCGATGGCAAGCGCCATCGCCCAGGAGCGGCGCAAGAATCCGCGAGGCGGGGGCTGGGGCTCGGACTGGGCGGGAATGAAAAACCGGGACGTGCCTATCAGGAGGTTCATGCCATGGCTTCCATGCGACATGCGGGGATAGGGGCAACGCGTCTTTCAGGAAACAGGCTAAGGCATTTCCCCCGGAATGGAAACACCGTGGCAGCGGTACGCGGGCACGCGCCGGAACCTGTCCGGCACGCGCGGCGTCCGCGCCTTGACGCCGACCAGAGTCGACGCCCGACTTGCGCTCAGCGCGAGTAACCGCGCGCCGAGATCTCCCAGATATCCTCCACCACGCCGTCCCGGAACACCACCAGCCCGTCATGCAGGTTGAAGGTCGGGTCGACGTGCGCCGGCACCAGCCGCAGCACCGCGCCCAGCTCCGGCGCGCTAGCGCCCGGCTCGACGCGCACCACGCTGTGCTCGTCGTTGATGGCGGTGCAGGTCAGGCCGGGCTCGCCGTGGACGGCGGGCGGGCCGCATTCGGCGGAGGCGGACTTGAGGCCGGCGTCGAGCACGGCGCGGTCGGGCGCGGGCGTGCTCATCACGGTGGACAGCAGGAACAGGCTGTTCTGGAAGGTCAGCGGCCCGCCCCATTCGTTGGCGCCGTAGTCGCCGTCCATGAAGGCGTAGGAGCCGGCCTGCAGCTCGGTGTAGACGCCGCTGGCGGCATCGAACTCGACGCTGCCGGTGCCGCCGCCGGTGATGGTGTCGCAGGCGATGCCGCTTTCGCGCAGCAGCTGGGCATAGGACGCGGCGATGCGCGCGGCGTCGCGGCAGATGCGGGCGCGTTCCTCGCGGCCTCGCGCGTGCTGGACCGAGCCGTGATAGGCCTGCAGGCCGGCGAAGTTGACGCCCGGCAGGTCGCGCGCCTGCTGCGCCAGGGCCAGCACGGTGGCCTCGTCGGACGCGCCGCAGCGGCCCTGGCCCACGTCGATCTCGACCAGCACATCGACCTCGACGCCGGCGCCGGCCATGGCCCGCGAGATCTGCGCCAGGTTGGCGGCGTTGTCGACGCAGACGCTGATGCGCGCAGCGCGTGCCAGCTGGGCCAGCAGCGCCAGCTTGGCCGGACCCACGACCTCGTTGCTGATGTGGATGTCGCGCACGCCGGCGGCGACGAAGGGCAGGGCCTCGCTGACCTTCTGGCAGCAGATGCCGCGCGCGCCCAGCGCCAGCTGGCGCAGCGCGACCTGGGGACACTTGTGGGCCTTGGCGTGGGGCCGCAGCGCCACGCCGTGGCGGTCGGCCCAGGCCTGCATGGCGCGCAGGTTGGCCTCGAAGGCCGCCAGGTCCAGCGCCAGGCTGGGCGTGTCGACGCGCGCCAGCGGATCGCCGGGCTGGGCGGCGGGGGGCAGCGCTATGCCGCGTATGACTTCCTGGGACATCGGGATGGCTCCGTTTTTTCGTTCGAACATTCAACAATCAGGCGGCTGACGCCTGCGGGCGATGCGTGGGGAAAAGCGGCGGGGCGGCATGCAGGCGATACAGGCACGAACCAGCGGCTCGCCATAACCAAAGCACGCCTGCCCATAACCAAACCGCGAGCCTACCCCCAGGTAAACCATAGCCCCTCGGCCATTGGCGGGGCGGGGACAGCATGACAGAATTTCATCACAACAAACGCCCCCGCGCTTGCCTGGTCATCAGGCCTGACACAAGGGGCTTTTCCGCTTCGGGCCACGGCGCGCGGCGGAAAGATATCAAGGGGAACGGACGGCCCGCGCGACGGAGATGACGCAAGGGCCTTATGCCGACATGCCGCCCTCGGGCTCCGCCCCAGGCGCAGCGCGGCATGCAGGCATCGTCCTTGCCGGCCACCTGGCCACGGCAAGGCATACCGACTCAGAACACACATGGAACCGGAGAAGCTCGCATGAAACTCAAGAAGTGGATCACCACCCTGACCCTCGCCGCGGCCGCCGTCGGCGTTGCCGGCGCCGCGCAGGCGCAACAGTTCTTCCGTATCGGCACCGGCGGCACCGCCGGCACCTACTACCCGGTGGGCGGCATCATCGCCAACGCCGTGTCGCAGCCGGGCAAGCTGATCGCCACGGCGGTCGCGTCCAACGGCTCGGTGGCCAACATCAACGGCATCCTGGGCGGTTCGTTCGAGGCCGGTTTCACGCAGTCTGACGTGGCCTTCTGGGCCTATAGCGGCACCGGCACCTTCGACGGCAAGCCCAAGGCCCAGGACCTGCGCCTGATCGCCACGCTGTACCCGGAGAGCATCCACCTGGTGGCGCGCAAGGGCTCGGGTATCAAGAGCGTGGCCGACCTGAAGGGCAAGCGCGTGTCGATGGACGAGCCCGGCTCGGGCACGCTGGTCGACGTGCGCCTGATCCTGGGCGCCTACGGCATGACCGACAAGGACATCAAGGCCGAATACCTGAAGCCCAACCAGGCCGGCGACAAGCTCAAGGACGGCGGCCTGGACGCGTTCTTCTTCGTCGGCGGCGCGCCGGCCGGCGCCATCGCCGAGCTGGCCTCCAGCGGCGCGGGCATCGAGATCGTGTCGCTGGTCGGCCCCGAGATCGACGCGCTGCGCGCCAAGCAGGAGTTCTTCACGCCCGACACCATCGCCGCCAACACCTACCAGAACGTGGGCGAGGTCAAGACCATTTCGGTCAACGCGCAGATGGTGAGCTCGACCAAGGTGCCGGAGGCCGTGGTCTATGAAGTGACCAAGGCGCTGTACAGCGACGCCACCCGCAAGACGCTGGACAACGGCCACGCCAAGGGCAAGCTGATCACGCGCGACAACGCGGTCAAGGGCGCGGGCATTCCGTTCCACCCGGGCGCCGAGAAGTTCTACAAGGAAATCGGCCTGCTGAAATAGTCCACCCCCGAAGCGCCTGCGGCGCTTCCCCCTCCAGGGGGCCCGCTGGCGGACCGGCAGAGCCGGATCCGCTGCGGTGCGATCGGGAGGCGCTGGAGGCTTGCGTCGGGTATGCCGCGAGGCTCGATCGATTGGCTGCCCGCGTAAGGCCCGGAGCTTGGCGCGCCAACGCAGGATCCGAAGCAGCAGACCAAGTGGCAAGCCAGTAGGTACACATCAGCAAGCACACATGCCAGCCACGCGGGCATGTCCGGCGCGGTATGCGTCGCATAGGCAGGGCCGCCGCGAGCGGCCCTGTTTGTGGAATCACCCAGAGAACTACGGCTATGGAAATAGACCACGATAAAACCCAGCAGCTGGCGGAAAAGTACGATTCGGAAATCCGCTTCCGGCCGCTGGACAAGACCGCCACCTGGATCGTCTCCGGGCTGCTGGTGGCGCTATCCCTCTTTCATTACTACACCGCCGGCTTCGGGCTGTTGCGCGAGGCGACACACCGCGGCGTGCACCTGGCCTTCGTGCTGAGCCTGATCTTTCTGGTGTTCGGCTTCTCGAAGTCGCACTACCAGCGCCAGCCCAAGTCCACCTGGTTCGCCCCCGGCGGCGTGCCGCTGTACGACTGGGCCATGGCGATCGCGCTGGCGCTGTCGGTGCTGTACATCCCCTACATCTTCGAGGACCTGGCGTTCCGCGTGGGCAATCCCTTGCCGGTGGACGTGCTGATGGGCTCGATCCTGCTGGTGGGCCTGCTGGAAGCCACGCGCCGCGCCATGGGCTGGCCGCTGCCGATCATCGCGCTGGTGTTCATGGCCTATGCCATGTTCGGGCCATACTTCCCCGGCCTGCTCAAGCACGCGGGCAATACCTGGCCGCAGATCGTCAACCACATGTACCTGACCAGCCAGGGCGTGTACGGCGTGGCGGTGGGCGTGGTGGCGACCTACGTGTTCCACTTCGTGCTGTTCGGCGTGCTGGCCACGCGCATCGGCCTGGGCCAGCTGTTCCTGGACGTGGCCTCGACCATCGCCGGCCGCTACGCGGGCGGCCCGGCCAAGGTGTCGGTGTTCGGCTCGGCCATGTTCGGCATGCTGTCGGGCTCGTCCGTGGCCAACGCGGTCACGGTGGGCTCGCTGACCATCCCGGCCATGATCCGCATCGGCTATCCGAGGCATTTCGCCGCCGGCGTCGAGGCCGCCAGCAGCACCGGCGGACAGATCACGCCGCCCATCATGGGCGCTGCCGCGTTCCTGATGATCGAATTCCTGGGCATTCCGTACCAGCAGATCGCCATCGCGGGCATCTTCCCGGCCTTCCTGTACTTCTTCGGCATGTTCATGCAGGTCCACTTCGAAGCCAAGCGCGAAGGGCTGCGCGGGCTGACGAACGAGGAAATGCCCAAGCTGCGCGAATCGTTCAAGAAGCGCTGGCCGACGCTGATCCCGCTGTTCCTGCTGATCGGCGTGCTGGCCAGCGGCCGCACGCCGTACCTGGCGGCCTTCGCCGGCATCACGGGCTGCATCATCGTGGGCCTGCTCAATCCGTTCCAGCGCCTGCGCTTGCGCGACCTGTACGAGGCCTTCGAGACCGGCGCCAAGTACGCGCTGGCGGTGGGCGCCGCGGCGGGCACGGTGGGCATCGTGATCGGCGTGGTCACGCTGACCGGCGTGGGCTTCAAGATCTCGTACATCGTGATCTCGGCGGCGCAATCGCTGGCGGGCGGAGCCTCGGCCTTCATTCCGGACATGATTGCCAATACGCAGACACTGACGCTGATCGCGGCGCTGATCATGACCGGCCTGGTCTGCATCCTGATGGGCTGCGGCATTCCCACCACGGCCAACTACCTGATCATGGTGGCGGTGGCAGCGCCCACGCTGGTGCAGCTGGGCGTGCAGCCCATCGCGGCGCACTTCTTCGTGTTCTATTTCGGCATCCTGGCGGACATCACGCCGCCGGTGGCGCTGGCGGCCTACGCGGCGGCGGGCATGGCGGGCAGCGATCCGTTCAAGACCGGCAACACGGCCTTCCGGCTGGGCATCACCAAGCTGATCGTGCCCTTCGTGTTCGTGTTCTCGCCGTCGCTGCTGATCTCGGTGCAGGGCTTCACCTGGTACGACTTCTTCGTGACGCTGTTCGGTTGCATGATCGGCCTGGTGCTGCTGTCGGCGGCCTTCTCGCGCTACATGCTGGTCGGCATGAAGAGCTGGGAACGCTGGCTGTGCACGGTGGGCGCGCTGCTGACCATCATCCCCGGCCTGATGAGCGGACTGATCGGCCTGGCCATCTGCATCCCGGTGTTCATCCGGCAGCTGGCGGAGCTGAAGCGGGAAAACGCGCTGCGGCCGGCTTGAACCTGGCCGGTGCTGAGGCCGATGCGGCCCCAGCCTTGCCAACGTCGATACGCTTCGTTAACAGTCGCAAGCCATCGGCCTGCGGCCACGCGGCACCGCGGCACCGCAGGCCATCAGAGAATAGCCTGCAGCCCCTTGTCCGCGATGACATTGAGCAGCTTGAGCGCGGGGCCGGCAGGGCGGGTTTCGCCCTGCTCCCACTTGCGCACTGTCGAAGCGGTGGTGTGCAAATGCAGCGCGAACACTGGCTGGCTGAACTTCAGGGAGTCGCGCAGGCGCTTGATGTCGGCCGCCTCGAACTCCCGCACCGGCGCTGGACAGATCGCGTCGAACTGACGCATCGTCACCTTGCTGATCGCGCCCGCTTCGTGCAGCGCAGCCAGGTCGCCACGCAGGGATTCAATGATCTTGCTCACAAGGTACCTCCAGTAGCGCGCCCAGGCTCAGGGCAGTCGCAAGCGCATCGGCGGACAGCTCCAGGAACACCTTGCCCGCGAATTGCAACGCCTGCGTTTCTTCCCTTGTGATGTTCGCCTTGTCGCGCTTGGGAAACCCGTGCAGGAATATGTAGCGCTTGCCGATCCGGGCCGACAGCAGGGTTCGATAGCCGCCGCGCTTGCCTGCGCCGCAGCGGGCGACCCGCTGCTTGTAGAGGCCACCGCCCAGATTCGCATCGACCAAGCCGCTCTCCATTTCCTGAACCGCCTTGCACAACGCGGCGTCGGCCAATTTCTCGCGTGCCTGCCAGCGCGCAAAATCCCTGCGTTTGAAAGTACGCGTCATCACTATCCCCAAACTATACCCGACACGGGTATAGTTTTCGATACTCATAAATCGGAGTGACTGCTAGTGCAGCAACTGTGAACTTAGCCCAGGAGCATCGACTTCTGCCTGGCGACAGTGAGCATTTCGTCCCTCCGACACAGGCTCAGCAACAGGCCTATGCCCGTTGTAATAGCACTGCGAAAAAAGGGGCGGATCAGGAGTACCTCCCAACCTGCCCCTTGTCCGACCTGCCGAATCATTCATTCTGAAAGCAAAATGCCCGCAGATATATGACAGTTCCCGCACGATGACGGCCATACAACAACCCTCCGTCCTCTCGGTTGCCCGAGGAAATATTTCGGCGTACAGTAAAATTCATGTTTGCTGGTCTGCCGATATCCGGGCCGACTGTGCAAACAAGCACTAGAGTGCGCAACATGTTCGATATCCTGGTTTATCTGTTCGAGAACTACTACACGCCGCAAGCCTGTCCCGCGGCCGACGTCCTGGCAAAGCGGCTCGCCGCGGCCGGCTTCGAGCATGAAGACATCGACGACGCCCTCGGCTGGCTGTACGGCCTGGCCGAGACCACCGAACGCTGCGTCGATCTCGCCCAGGTGCCCAACACCGGCACCCGGATCTACACGGACAACGAATACCAGCAGCTCGGCTCCGAATCCATCGGCTTCATCGCCTTCCTGGAATCGGCCGGCGTGCTGCCCGCGCCGCTGCGCGAAATCGTCATCGACCGGGGCCTGGCGTCGCCCGAAACCCCGGTGCCGCTGGACAAGATCAAGATCATCGCCCTCATGGTGCTCTGGAGCCAGGAAGCCGAGATCGACAATCTGGTCCTGGAAGAGCTGCTGGACGACGAGGGCGTGCGGCGCCTGCACTGATCGCGGCCGCGCCTTGCCGGCGGCCCGCCGTTCTTCCCATTCCCTTTCCGGCGCCGCGCGCATGCGCGGCGCTTTGTCTTTTGCCCTGAGCTGATCTGTCCGTGACCTACATCGGCCGCTTCGCCCCCAGTCCCAGCGGCCCGCTGCACGCGGGCTCGCTCGTGGCCGCGCTGGCCAGCTGGCTGGACGCGCGCGCCAGCGCCGGACGCTGGCTGCTGCGGATCGAGGACGTGGACACGCCGCGCACCGTGGCCGGCGCCGCCGAATGCATCATGGCGCAGCTGCGGGCGCTGGGCCTGGACTGGGACGGCGAGATCATGTGGCAGTCGCGGCGCGGCGATGCCTACCAGGCGGCCTTTGACGCGCTGGCCGCGCGCGGGCTGATCTACGGCTGCGGCTGCACCCGGCGCGAGATCGCCGACTCGGCGCTGCGCGGCCAGACCGCGCCCGGCGCCGACGGCGAGCGGCCCTATCCGGGCACCTGCCGCCACGGCCTGCCGCCAGGCCGCGAGGCGCGCGCCTGGCGCCTGCGCATGCCGGACGGCGTGGAACGCTTCGAGGACCGCTGGCTGGGGCCGCAGGAGCAGGACGTGGCGCGGGCGGTGGGCGATATCGCCCTGCGCCGTGCCGACGGGCTATGGGCCTATCAATTGGCGGTGGTGGTGGACGACGCCGCCCAGGGCGTCACGGACGTGGTACGCGGCGCCGACCTGCTCAGCTCCACGGCGCGCCAGCGCCTGCTGGGACGGCTGCTGGACCTGCCGCTGCCGCGCTACATGCACGTGCCGCTGATCCTGGACGCCGACAGCGGCCTGAAACTGTCCAAGCAGAACGGCGCACCGGCCATCGACACCGGCGCTCCGCTGGCCGCGCTACAGGGCGCCTGGCGCGCGCTGGGCTTCGACTCGATCGACGGCGCGGCCGACCCGGCAGGTTTCCTGGCGCGGGCCACGGCGCAATGGGCGCGCCGCTTTCCGCCTCCGGGCGACTGAGCTTGCGGGTTTCGGCATGCGGCCCTGGGGCTTGCGGCTGGCGTCGCGCCAACACGACCGATTCCACTGCCGGATCAATAACTTACCAATAACGTCCGCGCCATGGCGGCGCGGATTGCCGCAACGTCCTCAAGACCGTCGCGGCAATCTTGTCCCCGCCGCCGCTACAGCGGCTGCAAATCCGCCCCCAGCATCCGCACCAGCAGCGCCTCGCCGTTCTCGCCCACGCGCAATTCGCCGAACCGCGCGACTTCATAGCGCTTGGCCTGGCCCTCGGGGAAGAAATACGCATTGGTGACGATGCGCACGCCGTTGTCGCGCACGCGGTAGCGCAGCGGCACCTCGCCATCGGCGCGCGGCTGGGTGCCGGGCTGGATGCGCAGGACCTTGCCCACGCCGCGCTCGTCCTGCGCCAGCACCAGGTAGCCGTCCGGCTCGTAGTTGAGCACCTCGTCCTGGGTCAGGGCCGGGTCGCGCGAGCCGTCCTTGCGCAAGCGCGTGACCTCGCGGCCGGCGGCGAAGGTCAGCGCCATGTAGTCGCCCTGCATCAGCGAGCGCGGGTCCACCGGCGCCAGCTCCAGGATCACGACGCGGCCGCTGCCCAGCAGCTGCTCGCGCTGCCAGATGCTGCCGTTGGCCACGGCCAGCACCAAGGCCAGCCCGCCCAGCACGCCCACCGTGCGCCAGCGCAGCGCCGCCGAGACCGGCGGCAGGATGGCGCGCGGGCCGTCCTCGCGGGTGCGCATCAGGCGCGGCACCAGCCACACCATGACGCGCAGGAAGAACAGCAGCAGGGCGCCGCCGCCCAGCCAGACGGCCTTTTGCAGCAGCGGCACTTCCAGCTGGTAGTAATAGACGCCCAGGTAGACCAGAAGGCTGCCCACGCCGAACACGGTCAGGCTGCGCAGGCCCAGGCCGAAGCCCAGCAGCAGCCAGGCCAGCGCGAAGCCCACGCCGGGACTGGGCAGCCAGAACAGCGCCAGGATCAGCAGCGCCAGCGGCACGCCCCACAGCAGGCCGGCCGTCAGCACGCGGCGGCGCGGCCACAGCACGGACAGCGCCGCGGCGGCCGGCAGCAGGGCGCCAGCGACCACCAGCACGGCCGAACGCGGGTTGACCGCCCACATGGCCGGCAGCTGCTGGGCGGAAATGCCGCCGGCCAGCCACACCATGCACTGCACCGACAGCAGGAAGGCCCAGGCCAGCGGCGCCAGCGCGCGGGCGCGCGGGCTGGCATCACGGCGGCTCAGGCTGAACGCCACCGCCGCGCCCCAGGCGCCGGTCACGGCGATAGGCAGCCACAGGAAGGCGGCGCGCGCGGAATCGAAGCGCCACAGGGCGTCGAACAGGTTCTCGTCCACCAGCTCGGGCGACAGGCCGCGCCAGATCAGCCCGGCGGCGGCGCCCGCGATCAGCAGGCCGCTGAGGAAGCGCAGGATGAGATCGGTACCCAGCACATACACCGCCACGGCCAGCGCCAGCACGAACAGGCAGGCGTTGGTGAATGACGTTGAGTCTGATATTCCAAAAATGACCAGCAGCTCGCCGGCGAAGGCCATCGCCGTGCCGCATTGCCGCCAGAACGGACCGGCCTCGCTGCGCAGCACGGCCACGCCGGCCGCGCACAGCACCAGCCCGGCGACCAGCGCGCCTTCCTGCGTGTTGACGATCTGCGACACGCCGATGAACAGCAGCAGCAGCAGCGTCGCCAGCCAGGCGCTCAGGCCCAGCAGGCATTGCACGTACCAGGGCGCGGCGGCGGCGGGCGTCGCGGGC
>NZ_JAGTJY010000007.1:0-11592 GCF_018195695.1 Achromobacter sp. Marseille-Q0513
GTCGTGCTGGCCGCCTTCGATTCCACCATCATCAGCACCACCCTGCCGCGCGTGGCCGAGGCGCTGAACGGCATGGCGCTGTACGCCTGGGTCGGCACCGGCTACCTGCTCGCCACCGCCGCCTCCATCATGATCTTCGGCCGCCTGGGCGACATGTTCGGGCGCAAGCCGCTGATGCTGGTGTCGGTGCTCATCATCGCGCTGGGCTCGATCGCCTGCGGGCTGTCGCAGAGCATGGGCCAGCTGATCCTGTTCCGCTCGCTGCAGGGCATCGGCGGCGGCATGATGATCGCCACCGCCTTCGCCGCGCCCGCCGATCTTTTCCCCGATGCCAAGCAGCGCGTGCGCTGGATGGCGCTGGTGTCGGCGGCCTTCGCCATGGCCAGCGGCATCGGCCCGGTGCTCGGCGGCGCGGCGACCCAGGCGCTGGGTTGGCGCGCCGCCTTTTTCATATCGCCGATCGCCGCCGCCGTCGCGCTGTTCCTGCTGGCGCGCTACTTCCCCCGCATCAAGCCCGTCCACACCGGCGAGCGCCGCATCGACTGGCTGGGCGCCCTGCTGCTGGTCGTGGCCGTGGGCGCGCCGCTGGCGGCGCTGGAGCTGGGCTTTGCCAGCGGCGATCACGCCCACCCCGGCCTGGCGCTGGGCCTGGCCGTGGCGGGCATCGCCGCCATCGCCCTGCTGGTCCCGATCGAACGGCGCGTGGCTTCGCCGATCTTCCCGCTGCGCGTGCTGGCGGGCCGCGAACCGCAACTGCTGAACCTGGCGGCGATGACCGTGGGCGCGGTGATGTTCGTGCTGATCTTCTACAGCCCGCTACTGCTGCAGCAGGTCCTGGGCTATACGCCCAGCCAGGCCGGGCTGCTGCTCACGCCGCTGGTGGCGGCCATCTCGGTGGGCAGCATCATCAACGGCCGGCTGTTCCACCGCCAGACCGAGCCCCAGCGCCTGATGGTCTTCGGCGCCTGTCTGCTCGCCATCGGCACCTTGATGGTGCTGCTGATTTCGCCCGGCACCTCGGCCTTGTGGATCCTGTCGGCCTTCTTCGTGAACGGCTGCGCGCTGGGCTTCCTGCTGCCCAACCTGACCCTGTTCATGCAGATGCTCAGCGAGCGACGCGACGTGGGCGTGGCCTCGGCCCTGGTCCAGACCACGCGCGCGATCGGCAGCGCGCTGGGCACTGCGCTGGTGGGCATCCTGATTTCGCATAGTTCCGTACTAAACGGAGTGCGGACCGGCTTGGGCTTGTGTATTGTCCTGTCCCTGACCTGCGCGGTGCTCGCGCACCGGGTGAAGATGAAGAACCTGGCTTCTGCCCGGAAACCCTCCTGAGACTGGACTGCACATGCGTCGTCGCGATCTGCTGGACCTGCTGGTCCTGGCCGCCGTATGGGGCGGCTCGTTCCTGTTCATGCGCATCGCCGTGCCCGAATTCGGGCCGGTGCCGCTGATCGAGCTGCGCGTCGGGCTGGCCGCGCTGTTCCTGCTGCCGGCCGCGATCTGGCGCGGCAGGCTGCCGCTGATGGCCCGGCACTGGAAGGCCATCCTGGTGGTGGGCACGCTCAATGCCGCCCTGCCCTTCGTCCTGTATGCCTATTCGGCGCAATCGCTGGGCGCGGGCTTCCTGTCGGTGTCCAACGCGGTGACGCCCGTCTGGGGCGCCGTGATCGGCTGGCTCTGGCTCAAGGACAAACTGCCCTGGTCGCGCTCGCTGGGCCTGCTGATCGCGCTGCTGGGCATCGTGGTGCTGGTCTGGGACAAGCTCAGCTTCACCTCCGGCGGCACCGGCCCGGCCGTGCTGGCGGCCGTGTCCGCGCCCGTGTTCTACGGCATCGCGGCCAACTGGACCAAGCGCTTCCTGACCGGCGTGGACGCGCTGACCAACGCCACCGGCAGCATGGTCGCCGCCTCGCTGGTGCTGCTGCCTGCCGCCGTGATGACCTGGCCGCAGGCGCCGGTCTCGGCCATGGCCTGGGGCGCCACCGTGCTGCTGGCCGTGGTCTGTACCGGCGCGGCCTACATCGTGTTCTTCCGGCTGATCGCCAACGTCGGCCCCACGGGCGCGGTCAGCGTCACCTTCCTGGTGCCGATCTTCGGGGTGCTGTGGGGAGCGTGGTTCCTGAACGAAACCGTCACCGGCCCCATCCTGGCGGGCGCCGGCGTGATTCTGGTAGGCACCGCGCTGGCGCTGGGGCTGATCGGCCCGCGGCGCAAGCCCGCGTAGCACGCACGGCGCCGCGACGGAAAAGGGCTCAGTACTTGTCCGAGGTTCCCGTCAGCGCCACTCCGATCCGCAGCAGTACATACGACGCCGCGTCCACCCAGCGCCGCAACAGCCCGCGCCGCTGGTAGTCCAGCGGCCGGATGAAGCGGCCGCCCTCGCGGATGGCGGTTTCCAGGCGTTCCTGCAGGTCCCAGGCGAAGGGCTGGTCGTCGATCACGACGTTGGCCTCGCGCGCCAGCAGCAGGCTGAAGGGATCCAGGTTGGACGAGCCCACGGTGGCCACGTTGTCGATGACAGCCACCTTGGCATGCAGGTAGCCGGGCATGTATTCGTAGATCTCGATGCCGTCGCGCAGCAGCTGGTCGTACAGCGAACGCGTGGCGTGGTACTGCATGCGGTATTCGACCTTGCCCTGCAGTAGCAGACGCACGCGCACGCCGCGCGCCGCCGCCCTGGCCAGGGCGCGGCGGAATTGCACGCCGGGAAAGAAATAGGCGTTGGCGATGAGGATGTCGCGCCGCGCCTCGGTGATACCCAGCAGATAGGCGCGCTCGAAGGTCTGGCGAAAGCGCAGGTTGTCGCGCAGCACCAGCGCGGCGCGCATCTGGCCGCAAGGCGCCACGGCGACATGATGCGGCTTGGTCAGCCGCATGCGGTTCCAGTCGCGCGGATGGCGCCGCAGGCGCGCCCAGTTCAGCCGCACCCAAAGCAGGTCCTGGGCGTAGGCGGCGTCGGTGACCACCGGCCCGCGCACCCGGACGGCGAAGTCGAAGCGCGGCGCGGTCAGGCCGTCGGTGGGATCCAGGTCATCGTAGTCGTCGACGATGTTGATGCCGCCCACATAGGCGATCTGCCCGTCGATCACGCTGACCTTGCGATGCAGGCGCCGCAGGCGACTGCGCGACGGGATCAGCTTGGCGAACCAGCGCGGCTCGGGCCGGAAGATGCGGCACTGGGCGCCGGCGTTGGTGAGCCTGACGCGGACCTCGTCGGCGGTGGCGGCGCTGCCGAAACCGTCCAGCACCACCCGCACCTTGACGCCGCGCAGCGCGGCCTCGGCCAGGCACTGCAGCACCATCTCGCCGCTGCGGTCCAGCATGAAGATATAGGTTTCCAGGTGCACGCTGACCGTGGCGGCATCGATGGCGGCGCACAGGGACGGGAAGAAGTCCCCGCCGTTCTGCAATAGCCGGATATCGTTGCCGTCCGTCCAGTCCAGCCTGACCGGCTCGCGCTTCACGGCAGTTCCAGCTCGGCCAGCAGCGGGGAATGATCGGACAGCCGGGCCCATTCCCGGCCGCGCAGCACGCGCGCGCTGCGCACGGCGAAGCCGCGCTGGTAGATGCGGTCCAGCCTGAACCAGGGGAACACGGCGGGAAAGGTGCGCGGCGGCGGCAGCAGCAGGCGCGAGCTGCCGTCCATGCCGAGCTGATTGGTGCGCTCCATGACCGAAATGCCGTTGGGCACGCCGCGCAGCGCGTTGGTCAGCCGCTTGACCGAGTCGCGCAGCCGCGGCAGTTCGCCGCCATGGCTGCGCGGCGCGTGCGAGAACACTTCGTACAGGCCGAGCTGCTGCACGAACAGCGGCGCCAGCCGGTCGCCCCAGTCATTGAAATCGCCGGCGATGAGGATGGGATCACCCTCGGGCACCAGGCGGCGGATGCGTTCGGTCAGCGCCAGGATCTGGCGGCTGCGGCTGCCGGCGAACAGGCCCAGGTGGACCACGAAGCAATGCACGGCGCGCCCGTCCAGCTCGATGCGGGCATGCAGCAGGCCGCGCTGTTCGAGGCGGTGGTCGGAGATGTCCTGGTTCTCGTGCTCGACGATCGGAAAGCGCGACAACAGCGCGTTGCCATGGTCGGTCTGGTGGCGGATGGCGTTGCGCCCGTAGGCCACGTCCAGCCGCAGCGCCGCGGCCAGCGATTCATGCTGCGCATCCAGCAGCGACTTGTTCTCGTTGCGCCCCTGCACTTCCTGCAGGAAGACCAGATCGGGACGCAGCCCGTACAGGCCCAGGCGCAGCTCGTTCAGGGAGTCGCGCCGGCCCAGCGCCGAGCGGCCTTTATGGATGTTGTAGCTGACGACACGGATGAGCGACATGGAAGCGATGGCGCCTTACAAGACACGGAACCCGCCGGCCCGGACGCCCGCAAGCGCACCCCGACCCGACGCCGCCACACCCGGCGGCGCTTGCCAGATTACCGCATTTCAGTTGCCGTTTACCGCCCACGACGCAGCCAGAAACAGAAACGCCCCGGACAAGTCCGGGGCGTTCTCTGAAACTGCGAATAACCAGTGGCGGCTATTGAAAAGAAGGCACCAGAAAATCGAGGCACCCTCCCCGCAAGCCACCAGCGCCCCACAAGCGCAGCGGCACGGATCCGGCTCCGCCGGTCCGTAGCCGCGCCCCCTTGAGGGGGAAGCGCCGAAGGCGCTTCGGGGGTGGGCTATTTCTCTACATTGCGCAGGCGGATGTGCAGCTCGCGCAGCTGCTTCTCGTCGACCTCCGACGGCGCCTGCGTCAGCAGACACTGCGCGCGCTGGGTCTTCGGGAAGGCGATCACGTCGCGGATCGACTCGGCGCCGGTCATCATGGTGACAATGCGGTCCAGGCCGAAGGCGATGCCGCCATGGGGCGGCGCGCCGTACTGCAGCGCGTCCAGCAGGAAGCCGAACTTCTCGCGGGCTTCCTCGGCGCCGATCTTCAGCGCGCGGAACACCTTGCTCTGCACTTCCTCGCGGTGGATACGGACCGAGCCGCCGCCGATTTCCCAACCGTTCAGCACCATGTCGTAGGCCTTGGCGAAGGCCTTGCTCGGATCGGATTCGAGGAAGTCCTCGTGGCCGTCCTTGGGGCTGGTGAAGGGATGGTGGGCGGCGGTGTAGCGGCCGTCTTCCTCGTCGTATTCGAACATCGGGAAGTCGACCACCCACAGCGGCTTCCAGCCGGCGATCGCCAGGCCGGTCTTCTTGCCGAATTCGCTGTGGCCGATCTTCACGCGCAGCGCGCCGATGGCGTCGTTCACGACCTTCTCGCGGTCCGCGCCAAAGAAGATGATGTCGCCATCCTGGGCGCCGGTGCGCTTGATCAGCTCGGCCAGCGCGGCGTCATGCAGGTTCTTGACGATGGGCGATTGCAGGCCGTCGCGGCCCTTGGCCACTTCGTTGACCTTGATGTAGGCCAGGCCCTTGGCGCCGTAGATGCCGACGAACTGCGTGTAGGCGTCGATCTCGCTGCGCGACATCTCGGCCCCGCCCGGCACGCGCAGGGCGACCACGCGGCTGCCCGGCGCCGTGGCGGCGGCGGCGAAGACCTTGAAGTCCACGTCGCGCATGACGTCGGTCATGTCGGTGAATTCCAGGTTCACGCGCAGGTCCGGCTTGTCCGAGCCGTAGCGGCGCATGGCTTCGGTCCAGGTCATGATCGGGAACGGCGACGGCAGGTCCACGTCCTGCACCACCTTGAACACGTGGCGGATCATGTTCTCGAAGATCTCGCGGATCTCGAGTTCGCTCAGGAACGAGGTTTCGCAATCGATCTGGGTGAATTCCGGCTGGCGGTCGGCGCGCAGGTCTTCGTCGCGGAAGCACTTGGTGATCTGGTAGTAGCGGTCGAAGCCCGACACCATCAGCATCTGCTTGAACAGCTGCGGCGACTGCGGCAGCGCGAAGAAGTGGCCGGCGTTCACGCGCGAGGGCACCAGGTAGTCGCGCGCGCCTTCGGGCGTGCTCTTGGTCAGCATCGGGGTTTCGATGTCGATGAAGCCCAGCTGGTCCAGGAACTTGCGCACTTCGATCGACACGCGGTAGCGCAGCATCAGGTTGCGCTGCATCTGCGGGCGGCGCAGGTC
Source organism: Achromobacter sp. Marseille-Q0513 (assembly GCF_018195695.1). Lineage (NCBI taxonomy): Bacteria > Pseudomonadati > Pseudomonadota > Betaproteobacteria > Burkholderiales > Alcaligenaceae > Achromobacter > Achromobacter sp. Marseille-Q0513. The sequence continues at coordinate 6,076 of NZ_JAGTJY010000007.1, forward strand.
CAGCACGCGGTGCGTCAGGCGGGTGGTCTCGGACAGGTTGTCGTCATCGAGCTGGAACGGCGGCGTGACCGACGCGTTCAGGATCTCGACTTCCTTGCACAGCACTTCGATCTCGCCCGAGGCCAGTTCGGCGTTGGCCGTGCCGGCCGGACGCTCGCGCACCACGCCGGTGACGCGGATGCAGAATTCGTTGCGCAGGCGCTCGGCGGTGGCGAAGGCGGCGTTGTCCGGATCGAACACGATCTGGGCCAGGCCCGCGCGGTCGCGCAGGTCGATGAAGATGACCCCGCCGTGGTCGCGGCGGCGGTTCACCCAGCCGAACAGGGTGACGGTCTGGCCGAGATGGTCACGGCAAACCTGGCCGGTATAGCAGGTACGCATGCGGGATGACTCCGTTGTGTGCTTGGTAGTAGCGTAAAGGGTTACGAATCGGCGTGGGGCGCCGGTACGGGCGGGGCGGGCCGGTCGGCGGCAGGCATCGCCGCGGCCGGGGCGACCACGCCCATGGAAACGATGTACTTCAGGGCCGCGTCCACGCTCATCTGCAGGTCGATCGCCTCGGTGCGCGGCACCATGAGGAAAAAGCCCGAGGTCGGGTTGGGCGTGGTCGGCACATAGACGCTGATGTGCTCGCCGGGCAGCTGTTCCGCCACCTCGCCGCCGGGCGTGCCGGTGACAAAGGCGATGGTCCAGGCGCCGGCGCGCGGATACTGCACCAGCACGGCGCGGCGAAACGCCTGGCCGTTGGGCGCCAGCACCGTGTCGCTGACCTGCTTGACCGAGTTGTAGATGGAGCGCACCAGCGGGATGCGGCCCAGCAGGGATTCCCACTGGTCCACCATCGTGCGGCCGATCAGGTTGGCGGCGAAAATGCCCGTCAGCAGCACCACCGCCACGACCAGGACGAAGCGGAAGCCGGGAATGTCGACGCCGAACAGCGATTCGGACGACAGGAAGCCGGGCACGAACCCTTCCAGGGTGGCGACCAGCAGACCCAGCACCCACACCGTGATGACCAGGGGAACCCAGATCAGCAGGCCGGTGATGAAGTACTTCTTGATGACGCGCATTCGCATCGCGTGGCTCTAGGAAGCCGCGGTCCCGGTGGCGGCGGGCGCGGCCGGAGCCGCGGGCGTGGCCGGCGCGGCCGCGGGAGCGGCGCTCTCGGACGAGGCCGGCGAGGACGCGCCGCCGCCGTTGCCGTTACCGTTGCCGCGGAAATCCGTGACATACCAGCCGGAGCCCTTGAGCTGGAAGCCAGCCGCGGTCACCTGCTTGGAAAAGGCGCTCTGGCCGCACTCGGGGCAAACCGTGAGCGGCGCGTCGGAGATCTTCTGCAGCACATCCTTGGCATGGCCGCAGGCGCTGCACTTATAAGCGTAAATGGGCATTTCGTGCTCCCGGGCGCGAGCCCGGCGTATCAAGAGACCGTTCCAAAAGACCGTTCGCCAAATCACGGCGGGCGGACGGCCCGGCGGTCTGGCCATGGCCCGGCCACGGACGCGGCGGCGGATGCCGCGCGCTGAAGGCAAGGCCAAAAAAATACGGGAAAGTCTTGAATTTTAGCGGTTTTTCATGAACAACCGGAGACGGCCCGGGCGGCGGGTCCCCCGGGGCGCCGCGCCCGGACTCGCCCAGGGCGCGCCGCGCCGCTTTCCGCGAGCCGCCAGACGGCTTTCCGGAAGGTTTCCAGGCCAGCCCGTGCCGGTCCCGCGCCTCCCGCCGGACCGCCTAGACCGGCAGCAGGAACATCAGCGCCGCCACCAGCGTCGGCCCCAGGGCCGACAGGAACAGCCGGCCGGACGAGATGCTGCCGTCCGGGAAATGGTTCTTCAGGATGGCGAAGCCGGCCGGATTCGGCGCATGGGCGATCACGGTCAGGCCACCGCCGGTGACGGCGCCCGCCACCAGCATGTAACGCCAGGCCTCGCCGGTGCCCTCGACCAGCGATCCCAGGTAGGTCAGGGCCGCATTGTCGGTGATGGCGGTCAGCGCGGTCGCGCCCCAGAACAGCACGAAGGGCTGCAGGCCGCCCAGCAGGTCCTGCAGCCACCATTTCTGCAGGCCTCCCAGCACCACCAGCCCGGCCAGGAAGAAGCCGACCATCAGCCCTTCCTTGATCATCAGGCGGCTCTGGTGGCGCTTGTACGCTTCCGTGAAGCCGATGAACATCATCAACAGGCCCAGGAAGATCGCGGGATGGTGCGCGGTGAGCACCACGGCGACCAGGAACACCAGGTGCACCAGCATGACCACGGCCGGCACCGGCGGACGCCGGTCCGCGCCTTCCGGCGCGTCGACGCCGCCGCCGGTGCCGACGCTGTGCGCCAGCAGCGCCTTGCGGCAGATCAGCGTCAGCAGCGCCGCGTTCAGGCACACCGCCACGGCGGCGCGCCAGCCGAAGTGCTGCAGCATGAAGCCGGAATCCCAGCCGAAGGTGGTCGCCACCATCAGCACGGGCGGCGCGGCGTAGGACGTGAGCACGCCGCCGATGGACACGTTGACGAACAGCACGCCCAGCGTCAGGTACTTGAAGCCGGCCCGGCCGCTGGTGCGGAAATAGGCGTCGCGCAGCAGGATGGCGGCCAGCGTCATGGCGGCCGGCTCGGTGATGAAGGAGCCGCCCAGCGGCACCAGCGACATGATCACGAAGAACGTGGCCAGCTCGCGGCGCAGCGGCAGCACGCGCGCCGTCAGCCGCACCAGCTGTCCCACCAGTTCCAGGATCGGACGGCTGGCCGCCACCACCATGATGACGAACACGAACAGCGGCTCGGTGAAGTTGCGCGTGTCCATGTACTCGATGGCCGCGGGCGGCCCGGACAGCGCCGCCATGGCGACGATGAGCGCGAAAGCCCACACGCCGAACACGGCCTCGACCTCGGCGAACAGGTGCCAGAAGCCCGCGTGCGGCCCGCCCTTGTGCGCCAGCCGCGCGAAGAACGGCACCGAGAACGTATGAAGGACCGCCACCGCGAACAACAGGGTGGCGATGACTTCGATGGGCTGGGGCATGGCTGGGCTTCCGTGATCAGGGGCAATGACTGCGCCCTGCCCGCCTGAAGGCACGCAGGGCAAGGGCCGCAATATAACGTAGGCCCCCGTCCCCGCGACACCGGGTCAATACTAAGACACGCGCAGCCGCGCGCGCCGGCCGGCCATGCGCGCAGCCGTCGCTCAGGCGATGGGCGCGGGCGGATCGCCGCCATCCTGCGCCGCCTTCATCTCCATCAGCAGGCTGTGCAGCATCTCGGTGGACAGGCCGTGCAACACCAGCCGATAGCCGGCCCGCAGCGTCGACATCGGCACCAGCGGATGGCTGTTGTTGACCAGGATCAGGTGCTGCGGCGCGCCCAGCAGCTTGGCCGCGTAGATGCCGATGGTCTCGTCCAGCTGCAGCGAATTGGCCGCGCGCCAGAAGTCGTTGTCGGTGAGCATGAGCTGGTACAGCGGCGTGAACAGCTCGATGGCGCTTTGCAGGTCCAGGAAGTTCAGCCGCGCCTGCGGCATGTCGTCCAGCAACAGCCCGGGATCGCGGATCATGGAGAAGTCGACCCGCTCGGGCGCGTGCATCTCCACGCCCGCCTCGCGCAGCGCGGTGTTGAGCCGGATGACGAAGTTGAACAGGTTCAGGTCGTGCTTGACGAACAGTTCGTCCTTCAGGTCGTCGATATCGCGCGGCTCCAGCGGCGTGGTGCTGACCGGCACTGGCGAATTGGCGGCGATGAAGGCCAGGATCTGCGCGCCCAGGTGGAAGTGCCGCAGGATCAGCCAGTTGGCCTCGGGCGAGACGAAGCGCTTCAGGCCCCAGGCCAGGATGCGATGCAGCAGCTTCGAGTGCGACCAGCGCCGCGGCACGAAGGTCTTGACCACCTGTATCAGCACGATGAAGGCGCGCGCCAGCGGCCGCAGGAAGGGCAGCAGGTATTGGCGCGAACTGCTGCTCGAATCCGTCAGCCAGGCTTTCTTGACCTTGTCCGGCAGGGGCGTGCTGCGGTCCAGGTACAGGGCCAGCCAGGGGCTGGGATCCAGCGGATCGTGCGCCTTGGCCAGGAACTCGGGTTCTTGCTTCATTGCGCCTCGTCCTCCATCACGTGATGGAATTGCATCAGGTAGAGCGCGGCGGTGCGGCGCGCGGTGTCCACGATGCGCCGCTCGGCGCGTCCGTCCTCGTCGCAGTCCAGCGCCAGCTCCACCGCCGCCAGCCAGCGCGCCAGATGGTGCTCGTCGTTCTGGCCATGGTATTCCAGGAAGCGGAAGGCGTCCGGCGGCAGCGGCAGGCTGGCCCTGAGCAGCGGCAGCAGGGCCGGCACGATGCGCTGGCCGGTGCCCTCGATGATATAGATCGCGCCGAGCAGGCCGATGGGATCGCGCGTGGCGGCCAGGCTGTGCAGATAGGCGTTGAGCGCCTCGCCGCCGGGATTGCGGCGCAGGGCGTCGATGTCGTCCACCGGGCCGCCGGCGTTGCGGTAGTCCTGGAACAGGATCTTGAAGTCATTCTGTTCCTCGCCCGCGTGCACGTCGATCAGCGCCGCCAGCGGCTGGTAGGCCTCGCTCAGCGAGGCCGCGCCCTCGCGCATCCACTTGCTGCCCTCGCGCACCTGCGGGATCCAGCTTTCCATCCAGGTCAGGTAGTCGGCGGTCTGGAAACGGCGCTCGCGCAGGCGCCGCACCACCGGCGTGCGCCAGACGCGCGAACGGTAGTCATGCCAGATCGAGGCCAGCTCGGTCAGCAGCTGGCCCAGGCCCTGCGGCGCGCTGTCGGGATCGTGCGGCGGCGCGATGGCGTCGGCATCGGCGCTATGCGCGTCGTGCGCTTGCGCGGCCGCCGGGCTCGTCGACGCGACGGCCCGCGCGAGCTGTTCATGCACGGCCTCGGCCTCGAACAGCATGTACGCGGTCATGAAGCGGCCCGACTCGGGGATGTAGCACAGCAGCTGCTCGCCCGGCTTGATCTCGCGCGTTTCCAGGAACTCGGCCAGCATGATGAGGATGGACGCCGCGCCGGTGTTGCCGCGCCACGCCAGGTTGCTGAACCAGCGCTCGCGCGGGATGGCCAGGCCAGCCTTGTCCAGCAGGTCGGCCACCACCGGGATGAATTTCTCGGACGAGTAATGGCACAGGAAGTGATCGATCTGGTCCGGATCCACCCAGCCGTCGCGCACCAGCTTGGCGTACTCATGGATGCCGATGTCGAACAGGTGCGGCAGCAGCCGGATGTCCTGGCGCAGCGACAGCGCGCCGTCGGCCTCGGCGTCGGTCCAGGACGGGTAGTCCAGGTGCCCGCGCTGGCGGTCGGCCGACAGGCCCAGCTGCATGCAGACCGGATAGTCGCCAGAGAACGAGCGCTGGTGCACCCACTTGAGCCGCAGGCGCACGCCGCGCGAAATGCCCGGCAGCGCGCGGCCGGAATTGCCCAGCAGCAGCGCGCCGGCGCCGTCGGACAGCATCCAGCGCAGGAAGTGCGCATCGAAGTCGGCGTCATAGTCGCGCGCCGCGAAGCGCGAGCGCTTGAAC
>NZ_JAGTJY010000007.1:11602-68888 GCF_018195695.1 Achromobacter sp. Marseille-Q0513
GGCCAGGGCGCTGGCGTGACCGCCCATTTCCACGCCCTGCGCGGCCGCCTGGATGGCCGACACGCCGGCGGCGCAGATGCCGTGCACCGACAGGGTTTCCATCGGATGCGCGGCCATCTCGCCCTGGATCATGTTGGCGAAGCCCGGCATCAGCGCGTCGCCGCCTGACGAGCCGCTGGCCAGCATCGACACGTCGGCCAGCTCGGATTCGTTGCGCCGCAGGCAGTCGCGGATGGCGTTGGCGGCGAGCTGCGCATTGCTGAACACGGTCTCGCCTTCCGGCCCGATGGCGTAATGGCGCTGCTTGATGCCGTTCTCGGCCAGGATGCGCTGCTTGATGCGCCCCGAGATGCGGTTCAGCGGCGCGATGTAGCGGTCCATGTCGTCATTGGACACGGGCTCGCCCGGCATGAAATAGCCGGCGCTTTCCAGGTAGACACGATGAAACGCGATGGGCATGACGACCTCTGGTGATGTGCGTGGCGGCCTAGCGGATGTGCTCGGCCGCCATGCGGGAACGGGTACGGAAGCGCGGGCTGAACGCGCCCAGCACGAAAACGCGGAACATGTAGGGGACCAGGCCGCCTTCGTTCAGCGCGGCGGGCACCTGGTCGCGGTAACGGCCGTAGTGCAGCTCGGTCAGCTCGGCCCAGTGCGCGCGCGAATGCTCGTGATGCGCGGTGTGCAGGCCGATGTTGAACAGCAGCGGATTGAGCAGGCCCTCGAAATTGCGCGCGTAGCTCAGCGCCGCGCCGCGTCCGGGACCGCCATCGGCGTGGGCGTGCTGCAGGTAATTGGTGGCCAGCAGCCAGTGCAGGCCGTGCAGCTGCGGCACGATCACGAACACCAGCGCCTTGGCCGGGTTCAGCGCCAGCAGCCCCGCCCACAGGCCCAGCCAGGCGCCGTACTGCGCCATGCAGTAGCGCCAGGCGCCGGGCCAGTGCCGGCGCAGCCGGCCCAGCCAGGTGAAGAACAGCGGATACAGCACCCAGACCGCCTGCGCCGGATGGATCAGGTAGCCCCACAGATGGTTGGTGTCGCCGCCGAAACGATAGGTGCGCGCCTTGTCGTCCGGACCGTGCTTGTAGCGATGGTGGTTGGCCACGTGCGCCGGATAGAACACGAAGGTGGGGTGTCCCTGCAGCAACGTGATCCAGAAGTCGGTGGCGCGGTTGGCCCAGCGCCCGCGCCACATGCGCAGGTGCGTGTGGTTGTGGTGGATCACGCCGATGCCCAGCGTGAGGAACAGCATCAGCGCATACAGCGGCCACCAGAAGCCGTGGATCCATTGCCAGGCCGCCAGCGCCGGCAGCGCGGCCAGATAGGCCAGGCTCTGCCAGTCGCGCCGGTTGCGCAGCGTGGGCAACGCAAAGCGCCGGCTACGCGCGTCCGCCAAGCGACTCTCGCTTCTGGTGAGCCTGCAGCTGGGCGGCGGCCGCGTCGGCCTTCAGCCGGGTGCGGAACAGCCGGTCCATGAAGGTGAACTGGAAACCGTAATTGCCGTTGTAGCAGGCATGATGCAGGTGGTGCCGGCGGCTGGCGGCGAACCAGTGCGCATAGGACACCTTGGGGAAGAAATCGTAGTTGGCGTGGCCGATGCAGTTGAAGAACAGGCTGAACAGCGGCACCGAGGCCAGCGACCAGAAGCTGAAGTCGTGCAGCATCATGGGCAGCATGATCACGTTGCCCAGCATCAGCGCCTCGATCGGATGGAAGCTGTAGGTCGAGAACGGCGTGGTCACCACCGAGCGGTGATGCGGCAGGTGAAAGCGCCGCAACGGCCGGGTGTGCAGCAGGCGGTGGTTGACCCAGAAGTGCACGTCGTTCCAGGCCAGCAGGAACAGGATCTCCAGCGTGATCTTCTGCCAGCTGGCGTCCGGATCCAGATGCGCCCAGCCCAGCTGCAGCAGCCCCCAGGGAAAGACCATGCCGGTGCCGAACAACAGCACCGACACGCCGGACTGCGCCAGCTCGCGGCGCAGCTGGCCCGGCGCCAGCGGACGCGGATCCAGCGGGCGCCCGATGCCGAGCGCGGGCAGGATGTGATGCGTCAGCAGCCAGGTGGCCGCGCCGAACAGCAGGTAGATACCGCCGAAAAACAGCAGCCCCGCCAGCATGACCTGCCAGACGGACAAGGCTTGAAAAGCTTGGGCCATGGAGTTTTTATTTCACCCGGAGAATGGCCGCATCATAAGCAATCCGTCAGCATCCGGGGGAGGCATGTATTACCAAATGAATCCGAAGCGGACAAAGCCTGCCGGACGCCCCATCCGCGCGGCCTGCAGGCGCCCGCGCCGCGCTCAACGCGGCGGAAACGCACGGTCCAGCTCGGCCACCGCCGCCTGCAGGCGGTCCGCCAGCGCGGCGCTGGCCGCCGGCATGGGCGCGCGCAGCTCGTCGGTCAGCAGGCCCTGCCGCGCCAACTGCGCCTTGACGGGTCCGGGATTGGGCTCGGCGAAGGCCAGCTGGATCATCGGCGCCAGCGCCAGGAACAGGGCGCGGGCCTGGTCCAGCCGCTGCTCCCGCACGGCGCGGTACAGCGCCACGAACAGGTCGGGCCGGATGTGCGCGGCGGCCGCGATGATGCCGGAGCCGCCCAGGCACAAGGTCGACAGCGTCTGCAAATCCTCGCCTGCCATCACTTGCAGCCGGCCGTCGGCGATCAGCGCCACGGTCTTTTCCAGCGAGCCGCCGCAGTCCTTGATGGCCGCGATGTTCGGGTGCGCCGCCAGCTCCAGCAGCGAGGCCGTGTCCAGCGTAGCGCCGGTGCGGTAGGGAATGTCGTACAGCGCCAGCGGGAAGCGCGAGGCGTCGGCCAGGCAGCGGAAATAGGCGGACGCACCGGCCTGTCCGGGCCGCACGTAGTACGGCGCGGGCGCCAGGATGCCCGCCAGCGGCCGCGTGCCGAAGGCCGACAGGCGGCGCAGCACATGGCCCTGGTGGTTGCCGGCCAGGCCCATCATCACGGGCAGGCCGTCGGCGACGTTCAGCACCGCGTCCAGCACGGCCAGCTGCTCGGCGTCGTCCAGCGCCGCGGCCTCGCCGGTGCTGCCGCACACGACCAGGCCGTCAACGCCGGCCGCGGCGTAGTAACGCACCAGCCGGCGCAGCGCGCCGCCATCGACGGCGCCGCCCGAGAACGGCGTGACCAGGGGAATCCAGATGCCCTGGAACGGGGATGTTTGAGTCGGCATGAGAGAACACTCCTTCGGTATGGACCGTGGTTGGACCGTACAGAAGTGCTCGGGAATGCGCTGGGAGGTCGCGGGCGGCGCCATGCGCCGCCAGGAAGGCCGCTGTTCCGTCGCCCATCTGACGGAACAGCATGCTCCGGTCAGATGAGCGGCTGTTTTTTGGATTTCAGGCCGGCAGCAGCCAGCGCCACGCACAGGGCGCGGAACGGGGCAGCGGATTGAATGGCCTGGATCATCATGAATCGGAAAGCGCCGCGCGGCATGCGCGGATGCGGAAATCTACCGGGCGGCAGGCAGGCTGTCAACGGCGCCGGCCGCCCGCTGCGCAACGGACGCTCAGCGCAGGCTGGCCAGGAAGATCGCGCACAGCGCTTCCATGCCAGCCTGGTCGTCGGCGTCGAAACGGTCGGGCACCGGGCTGTCCACGTCCCACACGCCGATCAACTCGCCGTCACGAACCAGCGGCACCACGATCTCGGAACGCGAGGCCGCGTCGCAGGCGATGTGGCCGGGAAACGCGTGCACGTCCGCCACGCGCTGCGTGCGTCGCTGGCTGGCGGCCGCGCCGCACACGCCGCGATTCAGCGGAATGCGCACGCAGGCCGGCTTGCCCTGGAACGGGCCCAGCACCAGCTCGGTGCCGTCGTAGAGATAGAAGCCCGCCCAGTTCAGCTGCGGCAAGGCCTGGTAGACCAGCGCGCTCAGGTTGGCGGCGTTGGCGATGCGGTCGTGTTCGCCTTCCAGCAGCGCGCGGGCCTGCGCGGCCAGCTCGGCGTACAGGGCAGGCTTGGAATCGGCGGAAATCGGGGCGGCTTCAAACATATGAGTAAATGTAACTGTACAGGCGCTTATCGATGCAAGTGATTTTAGGGCCCGCCAGCATAAAAGGGGCCGGCCCGCGCGCCTGTGTGACAATAGATTTTCGCCGGCGCCCGTGCCGGCATCCCTTTCCCAACCCTTCTTGGTCAAGAAGCCCATCCATGGACAAGCCTTTCGAACCTGCGTTTTCCTTCTCGGAACGCGCCCAGCAGCTCACCAGTTCCGCCATCCGCGAGATCCTCAAGGTCACCGAGCGGCCCGAAGTCATTTCGTTCGCCGGCGGCCTGCCTGCGCCCGGCGGCTTCCCGGTAGAAGTGGTACGCGCTGCGTTCGACAAGGTCCTGTCCACCAACGGCCGCGCCGCGCTGCAGTACGGCCCGACCGAAGGCTACGCGCCGCTGCGCAAGTGGGTCGCCGAAGACCTGACCCGCGCCGGCGCCGACGTGTCGCCCGACCAGGTCCTGATCGTGTCCGGCTCGCAGCAGGCGCTGGACCTGCTGGGCAAGGTGCTGATCGACAAGGACAGCAAGATCCTGGTTGAAGACCCCAGCTACCTGGGCGCGCTGCAATCGTTCAGCCTGTACCAGCCCAAGTACGTGCCGGTGCCCACCGATGACGGCGGCCTGATCCCCGAGGCCATCACCCCCGAGCTGGCCAGCGGCGCGCGCTTCCTCTATGCGCTGCCCAACTTCCAGAACCCCACCGGCCGCACGCTCAGCCTGGAACGCCGCATCGCACTGGTCAAGCGCGCCGCCGAGCTGAACCTGACCATCATCGAAGACGATCCCTACGGCGAACTGCGCTATGCCGGCGAGCCGCAGCCGGGCCTCTTGACGCTGGCCGCCGAATACGGCGCCAACGTCGTCCGCCTGGGCACGTTCTCGAAGGTGCTGGCCCCCGGCCTGCGCCTGGGCTTCATCGCCGCCGCGCGCCCCATCATCAACAAGCTGGTGCAAGCCAAGCAGGCGACCGACCTGCACACGCCCACGCTGACGCAGATGGCCGTGTACGAGATCGTCAAGGACGGCTTCCTGGAAGAGCACCTGCCCAACGTGCGCGAGATCTACCGCGCGCAGGGCAGCTGCATGCTGGACGCCATCCAGAAGGAATTCCCGGCCAGCGTCAGCTGGACCAAGCCGGAAGGCGGCATGTTCATCTGGGTCACGCTGCCCGAGCACATGGACAGCGCCAAGCTGCTGGAGAAGGCCATCGCCCAGAACGTGGCCTTCGTGCCGGGCGCGCCGTTCTACAGCGGCGGCGGCCGCGCCAACACCCTGCGCCTGAGCTTCGCCACGGTGCCGGAAGACAAGATCCGCACGGGCATCGCCATCCTCGGCAAGCTTCTGAAAGAGGCTGTGTAAGGTAAGCCCACCTGCGGTATCGAAGTCACGGCCGGGCAGATGCCCGGCCGTTGTTGTTTTATGCTGTCGGTTTTCCCCCTTCCTCAAACCCGTGACAGTGAGCGCCTCGCCCCAATCCCCCGTCGACCTCAGCGACATCGTCTTCACCGACTGGGTCGAACGCTGGCTGCCCAAGTCCTGGCGTCCCTATGCCCGCCTTTGCCGGCTGGACCGGCCCATCGGCACCTGGCTGACGCTGCTGCCCTGTATCGCCGCGCTGGTCCAGGCCGCGGGCGGGCTGCCTGACCTGCAACGGCTGATCGTGTTCTCGCTGGGCGCGCTGCTGATGCGCGGCATCGGCTGCACGGTCAACGACATGTGCGACCGCGACTTCGACAAGCACGTCGAGCGCACGCGCTTTCGCCCCCTGACCAGCGGGCAGCTGAGCATGCGCCAGGCGGTGGCGTTCCTGATCGGCCAGCTGCTGGTCTGCGGCTCGCTGCTGTTCTTCCTGAACGACATGAGCCGCTGGCTGGCGGTGGCCGTGCTGCCCTTCGTCTTCGTCTATCCGCTGTGCAAGCGCGTGACCTACTGGCCGCAGGTGGTGCTGGGCATCTGCTTCAACTGGGGCATGCTGATGGCCTGGTCCGACACGCAGAACCACCTGCCGCTGGCCGCCGTGGCCATGTGGCTGGGCGCGGTGCTGTGGCAGGTCGGCTACGACAGCATCTACGCCTATGTGGATGTGCGCGACGACCGCAGCCTGGGCCTGCATTCCACCGCCATGCGTTTCGGCGACCAGGGCAAACTGTGGATCGGCGGCTTCTACCTGGCCACCGTCGTGCTGTGGGCCTGGGGAGGCTACGCCATCGGCATGTCCTGGGCCTACTACGTCGGCATCGCCGCCGTGGCCCTGCACCTGGCCTGGCAGCTCAAGGTCTTCGACATCCAGCACCCCGCCCGCAACTTCCGCCTGTTCCGCGCCAACCTGTGGCTGGGCGCGCTGTTGATCGCGGCCGCGCTGGCGGGCACCTTGATCCGCTGAGCAATCAGCCATCGTCTGAAATCGCGGCCGGCTTTGCGCCGGGCACATTGCCCGGCGCCTCGCGCCGCGCGATGATGAAAGCTCCTTCGATCATCCAGGAGTTTTCCGCATGCGTGCCCTGTTCCCTACGCTCATGACGGCCGCCGCCCTTGCCCTGCTGGCCACGGGTCCCGCCCAGGCAGCCGACTGCTCGGCCGCGCGCGGCTGCGCCGCCAAGTTCTGCCAGATCGAAAACGACATCGCGCAGGCCCAGGCGCACGGCAACAGCCGCCAGGAAGCCGGCCTGCGCCGCGCGCTGGCCGAAGCCAAGGCGCACTGCACCGATAGCCGCCTGCAGAACCAGCGCGAAGCCGACGTGCGCGAGAAACAGAACAAGGTCGCCGAACGCGAAGGCGAACTCAAGCAGGCTCGCGCCAAGGGCAAGCAGGAAAAGATCGACAAGGCCCAGCGCAAGCTGGACGAGGCGCGCGCCGAGTACGACGCCGCGCTGGCCGACCTGAACCGCTAAACCCGACTACACGCAGCGCTTGGCGCCGGCCGGTATTGCCGGTCGGCGCCGCATGGCTGCCGCGGCGCCCACGCCGGCATCGACGACAAGAGGCAAGGCGGCGCTGAACGCGCCAGCCGTCGCGCCGGCTGGAGTCCGCCGCCGGCCATCCAGCAGCCTGACCCCACCCATCCCGCTGCTCCAACGCGACCGCGGCCCTCCCGGCGTCGCCCATTCGCTACATGTCATTCACTGGAAATATCGCCATCTATGGATCCATTTGGTGGAATCTATCTCCATTAGTACTGATTTTGGAAAGATGTTTTCAGGGAATCAGGGTTTATCCGGGGAGACATTGAGCACAGAATGCATCTCATCGGGACACAGCAAGCGAACCCCCCGCAATCAGGCCCGAGGTTCGGATCCCAAGCTCAAGACAAATGGAGGTCTGCTATGAAAACCCTTGCTACCGCTTTGATGCTGTCCATGTCCGTCATCGCCGCCGGCGCCCAAGCCGCTGAAACCGGCCCGTCGCGCGCCCAGGTCCAGGCCGAGCTGCAACAGGCCAAGGTGTCGGGCCAATACACCTTCGGCGAAGAAGGCTACCCCGCCCCCATCGCCCAGACGTCGAGCCTGAGCTCGCAGCAAGTGCAAGCCCAGCTGGCTGAAGCCAAGACCGCCGGCGTCGTCACCTTCGGCAACCTGGACTACCCGCCCGTCGCCCAGTCGCAAGCCAGCACGCTGAGCCGCGCCGAAGTCCAGAACGAACTGGCCCAAGCCAAGACGGCCGGCCTGGTGACCTACGGCAACCTGGACTACCCGCCCCTGGGCAGCTGATCCAGCCGCCGCGCGCCGGACCTACCCTCACGGGTCCGGCCCAGGCGCAGCAAAGCCCTTCCGCCACAAGGCGGAAGGGCTTTGTTTTTGTCGATTTGATGTCTTGTTTCGTCGAAACAACGTTACATATAGCCGTTACGGCGTTTTGTGCTCTACAAATCGACAGTACCCAGGCATAGCATGAGGCCATCCCAACCCGCTCCCTATCCGCAGGAGACGCCTCATGTCCACCGCCACCAAACCCGTCCTGTTGCTGGGCGCCGGAAAAATCGGTTTCGCCATCGCCCTGATGCTGGAACGCAGCGGCGACTATTCGGTCCTGGTGGCCGACCAGGATCCGGCCCGGCTCGCCGCCGTGGCCGAACTGGGCTGCGAAACCCGGCTGATCCCGGATGACGACGCGCTGGCGCGCGCCATCGAAGGCCGCCATGCGGTGCTCAACGCCTTGCCCTTTCACCGCGCGATCGCGGTCGCGGGCCTGTGCGCCAAGGCCGGCGTGCACTATTTCGACCTGACTGAGGACGTGGCCAGCACCCACGCCATCCAGGCGCTGGCGGCCGACGCGCGCAGCGTGCTCATGCCGCAATGCGGCCTGGCGCCCGGCTTCATCGGCATCGTCGGCAACGCGCTGGCGCGCCGCTTCGACACGCTGCTGGACCTGCGCATGCGCGTGGGCGCGCTGCCGCGCTATCCGTCCAACAGCCTGCGCTACAACCTGACGTGGAGCACGGAAGGGCTGATCAACGAATACTGCAACCCCTGCGAAGCCATCGTCGACGGCCAGCTCAGCAGCGTGCCCGCGCTGGAAGGCTATGAGACCTTCGCGCTGGACGGCGTCGAATACGAAGCCTTCAACACCTCCGGCGGACTGGGCACCCTGCCCGCCACCCTGCTGGGCCGCGCGCGCAACGTGGACTACAAGTCGGTGCGCTACCCGGGCCACTGCAACCTGATGAAGCTGCTGCTCAACGACCTGCGGCTGCGCGACCGGCGCGACCTGCTCAAGGACATCTTCGAGACCGCCATCCCCACCACCGAGCAGGACGTGATCGTGATCCTGGCCTCGGCCTCCGGCCACCGCCACGGCCGGCTGGAAGAAGAGTCGTATCCGATCCGCGTGTTCGGCGCCGACGTGGACGGCCACCGGCTCAGCGCCATCCAGCTGTCGACCGCCGCCGGCATCTGCGCGGCGCTGGACCTGGTGACGCAGGGCGCGCTGCCGCAACGCGGTTTTGTCGGGCAGGAGACGATCGCGCTGGAGAACCTGCTGCAGAACCGCTTTGGCCGCGTCTATGCCGGCAAGCCTCTGGCCCTGGATAGCGCGGTATTGAACGACCGCTGACATCCAGCGTCACGGCATTCGCCAGGCGACTGCGATCCGGCGCCTGGCGAATGCCGCAAGCCGGAGCGCGACCCTTCGCGCGCCGGCCTAGGCCCAGCCCTCCAGCCGCCGCGTCGCGCGCACCAGGCGCTGCTCTTCCTGCTCGATGTCCGCCAGGCTCTGGCGCACGCTGTCCACATGCTCGGCGGCAGCGCGGCGGGCCTGCTCGGGCTGGCGCGCGATCACGGCGTTGTACAGGCGCGCGTGCTGACGGTCGATTAGTTTTTTTTCCGGCTCGCGGTGATAAAGATTGTTCACGCAGGCGAAGACCGAGCCCAGCAGCAGGTCGGTCAGCGATTGCAGCGTGTGCACCAGCACCGGATTGTGCGAGGCCTCGCAGATCGCACGGTGGAAGGCGTGGTCCAGATGCGCGTGCGTGGCGGCGTCGGTCTCGATGCCCTGGGCGGCCATCATCTCGTCATAGCGCCGGCGGATCATGATGAAGTCCGCCTCGGTGCCGCGCAGCGCGGCCAGCCGGGCGGACTCGGCCTCCAGCAGCGAGCGCACCTCGAGCAGGTCGTACAGCGTGCGCGGCTGCGAGTTGAACAGGTGCATGAGCGGCCCGGCGTCCACCTTGGAGATCTGGGCCACGAACGAGCCCTTGCCCTGCGAGGTATGGATGATCTCGCGCGCGCGCAGCAGCTTCAGGCCTTCGCGCAACGCCGTGCGCGATACGCCCAGCTTTTCGGTCAGACGCCGTTCCGACGGCAGGGCCTGGCCGGCCTTGAGCACGCCGTCCAGGATCAGGCGCTCGATGCGCTCGGCCACTTCGTCCGCCACCTGGCGGGGTTTTTCTTCGGTTTCCGCGTACATGCCCACTCCGGACCAGTGGTATGACCAAGCGGCCGTCCGGCACGATCGCCTTGCATCATCCCTCTGTAAGTCGCTGATATGAAACCATAAAAAATTGATTCTTGCCAAAACTGGCGTAAACAAACTGGTATGACCAGCGGGTTTTCGTATGGACATCGGCACGCGCGCGGACGATCATGTGCGATGACCGATCCGTCCGGCGCCCCTCGCGGCGCCGTCCAGCCATACCCCTCAGTCAGAGATCAGCATGACGCAACGCATCGAGCATCACGGCCTGCAAGTGGCGGCCAATCTCAACCAGTTCATCGAACAGGAAGCCCTGCCCGGCACCGGCCTGGACGCCGCCAGCTTCTGGCAAGGCTTCTCGGCGCTGGTGCATGACCTGGCGCCGAAGAACCGCGCCCTGCTGGCCGAACGCGACCGCCTGCAGGCCGAGCTGGACGCCTGGCACCGCGCGCATCCCGGCCCCATCGCCGACCCGGCCGCCTACCGCAAGTTCCTGGAAGGCCTCGGCTACCTGCTGCCGCAGCCCGCCCAGGTGCGCGCCACCACCGAAAACGTCGATACCGAGATCTCGCAGCAGGCCGGTCCGCAGCTGGTGGTGCCGGTATCCAATCCGCGCTACGCGCTCAATGCCGCCAACGCCCGCTGGGGCAGCCTGTACGACGCGCTGTACGGCACCGACGCCATTCCCGCCACGCCCGGCGACGACGGCAAGGGCTACAACCCCGAGCGAGGCCGCGCCGTGATCGCGCGCGCCCGCGCCTTCCTTGATTCGGCCGCGCCGCTGGCGCAAGGCTCGCACGCCGACGCCACCAGCTACGCCATCGACAAGGGCCAGCTGCGCGTGACGCTGGCCGGCGGCGCCACGACGCTGAAGTCGCCGTCGCAGCTCATCGGCTACCAGGGCCAGGCCGACGCGCCGTCGGCCATCCTGCTCAAGAACAACGGCCTGCATTTCGAGATCCAGGTCGACCGCGGCCACGCCATCGGCGCCACCGACGCCGCCGGCGTCAAGGACGTGCTGCTCGAGGCCGCGCTCACCACCATCATGGACTGCGAGGATTCGGTCGCGGCGGTGGACGCCGAGGACAAGGTCCACATCTACCGCAACTGGCTCGGCCTGATGAAGGGCGACCTGACCGAGCAGGTCAGCAAGGGCGGCAAGACCTTCACCCGCAAGCTCAACGCCGACCGCCAGTACACGCGGCCGGACGGCTCGGCGCTGACGCTGCACGGCCGCTCGCTGATGTTCGTGCGCAACGTCGGCCACCTGATGACCAACCCCGCCGTGCTGGACCGCGAAGGCCGCGAGATTCCCGAAGGCATCCTGGATGCCGTGGTCACCAGCCTGGCCGCGCTGCAGGATCGCAAGAACAAGCTCAACTCCCGCACGGGCTCGGTCTACATCGTCAAGCCCAAGATGCACGGCCCCGTCGAAGCCGCCTTCGCCAGCGAGATCTTCGACCGCGTCGAAGACCTGCTGGGCCTGCCGCGCCACACGCTCAAGATGGGCATCATGGACGAGGAACGCCGCACCAGCATCAACCTCAAGGCCTGCATCGCGGCCGCCGCGCCGCGCGTGGCCTTCATCAACACCGGCTTCCTGGACCGCACCGGCGACGAGATGCACTCCAGCATGGAAGCCGGCCCGATGCTGCGCAAGGGCGACATGAAGTCCACCGCCTGGATCGCGGCCTATGAACGCAACAACGTGCTGGTGGGCCTGGACACGGGCCTGCGCGGCCGCGCCCAGATCGGCAAGGGCATGTGGGCCATGCCCGACCTGATGGCCGCCATGCTCGAGCAGAAGATCGCGCACCCGAAGGCCGGCGCCAACACCGCCTGGGTGCCCTCGCCCACGGCCGCCACGCTGCATGCGCTGCACTACCACCAGGTCGACGTGCAAGCCGTCCAGCAGGAACTCGAGCGCATCCGCCTGACCGACGTGCGCGACGAACTGCTCGGCGGGCTGCTGACCGTGCCGGTCGGCGACCGCGGCAAGTGGTCGGCCGCCGACATCCAGCAGGAACTGGACAACAACGTGCAAGGCATCCTGGGCTATGTGGTGCGCTGGATCGACCAGGGCGTGGGCTGCTCCAAGGTGCCCGACATCCACAACGTCGGCCTGATGGAAGACCGCGCCACGCTGCGCATCTCCAGCCAGCACATCGCCAACTGGCTGCGCCACGGCGTGACGCAGCGCGAGCAGGTCATGGAGACCTTCCAGCGCATGGCCAAGGTGGTGGACGGCCAGAACGCCGGCGATCCGCTGTATCGTCCGATGGCCGGCCATTTCGATACCTCGCTGGCCTTCAAGGCGGCCTGCGCGCTGGTTTTCGAGGGGCTGACCCAGCCCAACGGCTACACCGAGCCGCTGCTGCACAAGTACCGCCAGGAGTTCAAGGCCGCGCAGGCCTGAGCGACGCGGTATCGCCAGAAAGCCGGACGGCGCAAGCTGTCCGGTTTTTTTTGGCCACCAGTCTCGACGCCGATCGCCGACGCGTCTCCGATGTCCTGCCTGCCCGCCGGGCGCTTCGCATTGCCGACGCGCTACGTCGCGCCTGCCGCCGATTTTCAACCGCCCCCAATTTAAAGTCATGTTCTTTTAGCACGGTCGTGCTAAATTCTGCCCATGTCTGCCAAAACGGAAAAAAGCGAGCTCACCTACGCGGCCATCGTGGACGCCGCGCTGGATCTGGCCGCCGCCCAGGGGCTGGAGAGCCTGTCGCTGGGACAGGTCGCCAAGCACCTGGGCATCAGCAAGAGCGGCGTGTTCTCGCGCGTGGGTTCGCGCGAAGCGCTGCTGCAAGCCGTGCTGGACGAGTACGACCGCCGCTTCGTCGCCGCCGTGTTCACCCCGGCGCTGGAACAGCCTCGCGGCCTGCCGCGCATGAACGCGATGGTGACGCACTGGATAGACCGCGCCTGCAATGTCGAGACGCTGACCGGCTGCATCTACGTGGCCGGCGCCTTCGAATACGACGACCGCGAATCGCCGTTGCGGCCGCTGCTGGAAAACAATGTCCGACGCTGGCGCGCGGCGCTGGTGCGTACCGCCGGCCAGGCGCTGGAAGCCGGCCATCTGCGCCCCGACACCGACCCGGAGCAACTGGTGTTCGAGATCTACAGCCTGATGGTGGGCCTGATGCACGACGCGCGCTTCCTGCGCGATCCGCAGGCCCACGAGCGGGTGCGCAGGGCGTATGAACGATTGATCTCCACCTACCGCAGCTTCAGCTACATCGAGTAAGCCCCAACCCGCGCCGGCCCGTGCCGGCGTTTCTTGCGACCAATTTCGCACGATCGTGCGAATTTAAGAAGGATAGAGCCATGTGGATTCTTGTCGTCATCGTCGTCCTCGCGGTGCTGGCGCAGGCCTGGCGTGCGCTGCGCGCGCTCTCGCGCCAGTTGCCGGACCGGTCGGAACACCTGGTGCTGTTCTAACGCATGGCGCGCATCCCGTTCTATATTGCAGGAACTTCCCCTCCGAACCGCGTCATGTCCCGCTCCGTACAGCTGCTGATCGTCGATCCGCAAAATGATTTTTGCGACCTTCCCGATGCCTACCTGCCCGTCGATCCGCTCAGCGGGCAGCCCGTGAAACCGGCGCTGCCCGTGGCCGGCGCGCACGCCGACATGCAGCGGCTGGCCCGCTTCATCGATGCCGCCGCGCCCGCGCTCACGGCCATCACGGTGACGCTGGATTCGCATCATCGCCTGGACATCGCGCACCCGACCTTCTGGCGCACCGGCGACGGCCGGCCGGTGGCGCCCTTCACATCCATCACCGCCGCCCAGGTCCGCGCGGGTGATTTCCTGCCCCGCCACGACGACGACCTGCCGCGCACGCTGGCCTATCTGCAGGAGCTGGAAGCGCGCAAGCGCTACACGCTGATGGTGTGGCCGATCCATTGCGAGATCGGCAGCTGGGGCCACAACGTCCATGCCGACGTGCGCGCGGCCTACAGCCGCTGGGAAGACGCGGGCCAGCACATCGTGCGCAAGGTGCCCAAGGGCACCAATCCCTGGACCGAGCACTACAGCGCGCTGATGGCCGAGGTGCCGGACCCGGACGATCCCCGCACCCAGCTCAATCGCGGCCTGCTCGATGCGCTGGACCGCGCCGAACTGCTGCTGATCGCGGGCGAGGCGGGCAGCCATTGCGTCAAGGCCACGGTCGAAGACCTGGCCCAGCACCTGCCGGGCGGCAAACTGTCGCGCATCGTGCTGCTGACGGATTGCATGAGTCCGGTGACGGGCTTCAACGCGGGGCAGACCGCCTTCCTGCAGCGCATGCGCGAACTGGGCATGCAGACCCGCGGCAGCACGGACGTGCTGCAGTCCCTGCGCTAGTGTGCTGTCCCGTAGGTACGTCCGCCTGACGAAATTCATCCATAGACGTCAGGGCTAGGCGCAAACCGCAGTGATACCCGTAGGTATCACGAGGATTTGCAACGACGCCATGGCGGCTAGGGGTGGATTTCGTGCGGGCGTATCTGCGGGACAGCACACTAGGCTACCCATCGCCCGGATTGGCGACGCCAATGAACACGGCCGCGAGCATACGCGTCGCGGCCGGGATCGGGGAAGAACAGAACGGTAGCGGCGCCGCGCCTCAGTCCTTGCACGGCACGTAGAGCGCGCCGATGGCCTCGCAGAACGCGGGCGGCTGCTGGAACAGGCGCGACACCAGCATGCAGCCCTGCACGGTGGCGAACACCGCGCGGCCCGCCGACTCGGCGGTGCCGTTGAATTTCAGGGTGCCCTGCGCCTTGCCCTCGGCCAGCAGGCGCGCCAGCCAGGCCTCATGCGCGCGGAAAAATCCTTGCAGCGCGCCGCGCACCCGCTCCGGCAGCGTCATGACTTCGGCGGCCAGCATGCCGCCCAGGCACAACTCGCCGGAATCACAGGCACGCGACTCCATCAGCGACAGGTAGGCCTCGAGCTGCGCGCGCGCGGGCAGGGACTGGTCGATGGCGCGCACGGCCGCCAGCGCGCGGGCGCTATACGCCTCGACTGCTTCGTACAGCAGGTCGTCCTTGCCGGGAAAGTAGTAATGGATGCTGGACGTCTTCACGCCCACATGCTCGGCCAGGTCGCGATAGCTGAAACCGTTGCAGCCGCGCGTGCGGATCAGCTTTTCGGCGTGGGCCAGCAATTGGTCGCGGGTATTGGCCGAGGAAGCGGCCGGAGACTTGGCGGAGGTCGGGGTATCCATGGCTGAATATTACCTACTAATAGATCGGTTCGTCATCGTCGTAAACGCTACGCGTTCGATCTGCAAAACTGCGCGCCCGCGAGCCCCGGCCGGGATAGCCATCCCGCCCCCCGAGGCTCGCGCTTGCTTGCATGGTGCTCAGCCTTGCACGGGCGGGTAATCCAGTTCACCGCTTTCGGTCAGGCCTTGCGCACGGGCGGCAGCCAGCTCTTGCTGCACCTGGGCGCGAGTCTTGTTACCGGCTTGGGCGTAGGCGGTGGCGGGATAACCTTCTTCACCGGACACCAGCTCGCCGTTGGCACGGGCCGCGGCCAGCTCCTGCTGGACCTGGACACGGGTCAGGCTGCTCTGCGTATCCAGGGCGGGCGGATAGTCCAGCTCGCCGGCGTAGGCCGAACCCATGAACGTGGCGGAAAGAATCAGGGCGGAAACAAGGGTCTTCATGAGGGATCTCCAGTAAACGGGTTGCGCATGATTGAGCGCATGAAACTATCTATTTATAGATAGGTATCAAGAGAAATGATCAGCCGCGGACGGGCGGGTAGTCCAGCTCGCCGCTTTCGGTCAGGCCTTGCGCACGGGCGGCAGCCAGCTCTTGCTGTACCTGGGCGCGGGTCTTGTCGCCGGTCTGGACGAACGTGGCGACGGCGTAGCCTTCTTCTCCCGACACCAGCTCGCCGTTGGCGCGGGCCGCGGCCAGTTCTTGCTGGACCTGGGCGCGCGTCACGCTGCTGTGCGTGTCCAGCGCGGGCGGATAGTCCAGTTCGCCGGCCTGGGCGGCGCCGATGAAGGAAGCGGACAGGATCAGGGCGGATACGAGGGTCTTCATGAGGGATCTCCGGTTGGAATCAGGTCTTGCTGTTATTTGGCTATCTACTTATAGATAGATACTCAGGGTAAAAAAATTTACTGCTTGCCACTGTATTTCTGGATTCGACCTTGCGGGCTTGTTGGTCCGCTGCGTCGATGGATGAATATTACCTACTAGTAGATAGATAGCGCAAGCGGCTATTGTGAAACAACATATTTCACCAATGCCGGCGCACCAGGCCGGCCCTCAGATGAGCAGGTCCTGGACCCAGAACGTGGCGGCGCCCAAGGCGAACCATCCGATGGGCCACAGGCGGCTGGGCTGCGGCAGATCGAGCGCCTCCTGGTACACCGCCTGTGTCTGCGCGACAAAGCGCGGCAATCCGAACTCGGCAAGCGCCCTGGCGCGCGCGGCCTCGCCCATGACCTCAAGCGCCTCGGGTTCGCGCAGCGCCTCGCGCAGCACCTCCGACACGGCCGCCGGCGCACACGCCGGCACGACCCAGCCGTCCACGCCGTCTTCCACATTTTCCGGCAGGCCCGCGACGTTGCTCACCACCACGGGCAAACCCATGGACATCATTTCGCGGCAGGCGAAGGAAATCGTCTCCACGCGGGACGACAACACGAAACCCAGGTCCAGCGCCGCCAGGAACGGCCGCACATCGCCAAGCAGGCCGACGAAGATCACGCGGTCCTGCATTCCCAGCGACGCGACGCACCGCAACTGGTCCTCGTCCGGCGGCTCGCCCGCGATCAGCACCACGATCCGCCTGCGCAGCGCGCCAGGCAACATGGCCACGGCTTCCAGCATGTCAGGCCAGTTCTTGTACGCAGCGGTGCCGGCATTGCTGCCGACCACCAGGCAGCCTGTCTGCGATGGCGGCAGCCAGCGTTCGCGGGCGAGCGCCTTCTGCGCCGGCGTGGCCGGCGTGAAATAGTCCACGTCGACCCCATTTTTCACCGTGCGCAAGCCACAGCCCGCGTAGGGAGAGCGCATCAGGCCGCGCCGGGTATGTTCGCTGACGCAGATCACGCGATCCGTGGCCAGGCGAGCCCGCAACGCCGCGCCCAGGCTGCGGCCGGAACGCGAATTGTGTTGCGTGTAGACGATCGCCGGACGCCCACCGCGCAGTCCCGTGCTCGCCAGCATGCAAAGCCGGTGATCGGCCGCGCCGTTCACGTGCACCAGGTCAAAGCGCTCGATCTTCAGCAACGCGCGCATGCGCCGGATCTGTGGCCAGGCAGAGAGCAATCCGCCCTTGAATTCCATCGGCACGACACGCACGCCCGGCATGCCCGAGGCTTCCAGAAACAGGCGGCTGCCGGCCGGCGCGGCAACCACGATGTCGTGCGCGGCACGCAGCGCCCGCACCAGCGACAGCACGTAGGTGGTATGGCCGCCGCCGTCGGCCTGGTGAAAATTGGTATAGAGAATGCGCATGAAGTGGCCTTGAACGAACGGGGATTGCCGCCGCGCCGCGGGATCAGGACGGAAGCGCGTGCCGCTTCAGCGTCGTCCAGTGGCGCTTGGGAAACACGCTCTCGTCCAGGGCGCTGTCGGGCGACAGGTTGTAGATCCGCAGGCCGCGCAAGCCGAGCAACCGGCTGGCGCCGCGAAAAGCGGGCTCGATGTGCGAGTCGAACTGCCTGTCCAGCGCGCTCGGCAGGCGCGCATCGGCGGACTCGTAGAAGCGCGGCGAAGTGCTCGCGCCGCGCAGGTCCAGGCCGTGCAGATAGAGCGTGCGGAATCCCAGCCAGACCAGCAGCTGCAAGGCGCTATAGGCCACCGTGCCGCCGCCGAACAGCCCGCGGGCCGGATCCAGGCTGAAGCCCAGCGGATGCACCGGCGCATGGGCATCGAACAGCACCAGGTCCAGGTCGCCGCGCAGCGTCCGCGCCAATTGTTCCGGCTGCGCGCGGGGCTGGTAGGCGCGCTGGTGCACTTCCTCGAAGACCGCGATGCGGCAACGCACGTCGCCCGGCGAAAACAGCTGCGCGATCCCGCGCAGCACCTCCGGCGTGACGAACAGCAGCAGGTCTTGCGCCAGCACGTCGGCAACCAGGTCGCGGCGGCGCGACACGAAACCGGCGTCCAGCATCGCGTAGTACGAGAAACGCAGGTGCGGATGGCAGCGCCGCAGCGCGATCGAACCGTTCACGCCCATCACCGCGGGCAGGTCCAGTTCGGAATAGCCGATATCGGCCACCGACGGGCCGCTCAGGATCAGGTGGGCGACATCGCCCGCGGGGCGCCGGATGCTGGAAAAGGCGGTCTGGACGGGCGTGACGCCCCAGCGCAAGGCGCAACGCGCCAGCCTGCCCAGGTCATCGCGCTCGATGCGCAACAGCGGCCACAGCACCTGGTTATGGCGCAGCGCGCGCGAGTGGGTCCAGCGGTATAGATTGCGCAGGATCCTGGCCACGGCGCTGCTGGCCAGCAGGCGCTGCGCGATGGACCGGGATTGCCCGGCGGCCGGCGAAGCAGAGGTCTTCACGGGCCGTCCTTGCCATAGCGGCGAGGCCGGCGCAGGACATGAGGATCAGGCATGGAACGCGTAGCAGTCTCGAATGGGGGCTGCCGGCTTGCCGGCGAATCCGAAACACTCTACGCAGGGTCCGGTGACACGAACCGAACCCGGGGATTACGTTTTGGCAAGAAAATACGGGCTACGCGAGCCGGATTTGTCCACAGTGAATACACAGCGTTTCCACAGGCTACCCACTGCCTTGCCCACAGGGATATGCACAGGCTGTCCGCGCAGCTTGCCGGGGCAATAAAAAACCCGGCAAGTCATCGACTTGCCGGGTTTGGGGGATGCGACCGGATGCCGTTCAGAACGGAATATCGTCGTCCATGTCCGCCAGGTTGGCAACCACCGTCGGCCCACTGCGGGTTCGGGCTGGATGTGGTGTTCAGCCCTTGGCACGTCCTAGCGCAAGGATTTCATCCCACGTCCTGCGAGCCGTGGTCGCCCAATCGTACATTTCGCTCCGCGCTATCGCCTTGTCCGACAAGGCTTGCGCCAGGGCATCATCCGAAAGTATATCCACGATGCTGCGGGCAATTTGCTTGGGATCGTGTGGATCAAAATATACGACCGCATCGCCTCCAAACTCGGGCATGGGCATGATGGCCGAGCACGCGATAGGCCGGCCTGCTCCAAGCGCTTCCAGAAGGATATTGGGGCAGTTCTCACAGGAAGACGCAAACAGCGTCAGCTTGGCCGCTCGATAGACGTCGGGCAGATTCTGGTAATTGACCTTTCCCACCATTTCAATGCGGTCAGTCAAATTGGCATCGATTATCCAATTTCTAACGCGATCACCGAATTCGCCCTCATTCTCGCCAACAAGCAGAAGCTTGTATTGCTTTCGAACATGGTCCGGCAAGAGCTGATAAGCCTTCACCACTTCCATGTGGCACTTGTACGACTCAAATCGCGAGACGTAGAGTATGTACTCTTCGTCGCAGATGCGTGTTACCTCAGCGCCAGCCTTCTTATGACTGAGAAAATGCTGAGATATGCCATGAGGAATGGTCACCGCGCGCTTGACGGAAATGTAATTCTCAATGACTGAACGCGCATAATCGGAAATGAAAATAACCAGATCTGCCTTCTTCATGCTTTTCAGCATCAATGGCTTGAGAATCCTGGAACGGATTCTCTGCAATCCAAAAGGTGTCTCCCGCTTGACGCGGTCGTCAAACGGAACCATGTTGCGAAACATGGTTACAGTTCTGCATCCATCATGCACTGGAGTATTCAGCAAACCGCCTGGACAAAAGAGAATATCCGCATTCATTTCCTTCAAAATGCGTGGCAACTTTATCTTTTCCCAGAATGCCCGGCGAAGTGGATTATCTAGATTCACGTCTGGCGACAGCCGAGTCAGATTCCTTCCAGTAGGAAGTTCCAAATCAGCGGGTGCATAGACATAGATCTCAACATCCTCATTTTTCGGCAATCGGGCGAGCAGATTCTTGATATACGTCTGACCGCCGCCCATGCGAGAAGACAGAGAGTTAATGACTATTTTCATCGAAGCGACCGCTGTTGTTGAATTGAAGCAGCACTAGGATAGTCCACAGGCAACTGTGCGCATTGCGGGCGCCGCTTTGATGCAGCTCCCAAAGCGTGCGCACTCTCTTTGCATCCAGGCCGAGCGCTTCCATGGCGGCAGTCTGCTCAAGCAATTGTTCCGCCCAGTTCTTAAGTGGACCGCGCAACCAGTCCGCCATGGGGACGCCAAAGCCCATCTTGGGCCGGTCCAGCAATTCCTTGGGCATATGGCGATACGCCAGCTGTCGCAAAAGGTACTTGTTGACACCCCCACGCACTTTCCATTTCAAAGGCAGGCGCGCGGCCCATTCCATGATGACATGGTCAAGCAAGGGATCCCGAGCCTCCAGGGAAAAAGCCATGCTGCCTACATCCACCTTCTGTAAATAATCGTCCGGCAAGGTATAGGCGACATCCAACCGCATGGCTGCTTCAGCCGCCGAAAGGCCCTCAGGCATTCGGCGCCGGCGCAGCTCGAACATTTCCGCCATCGACATGGTGCTATCGCGCAAGCGGGGAGACATCACATCGGTGAAATCCTTCATGGCGCTACGCATGAAAGCAAAGACACCCACATTCGATTTCGCCTTGAGCGCATTACCAAGCAGCGCCAATTTGTGCCCCATGGACTTCGTCAGTATGGATCCGGCGATATGCCGCAACAACTTGGGAAATCTCTGGGTGATTGCCAGCCTCTCGGCATGGGCGTAATAGTGGTATCCACCAAATGCCTCGTCCCCCCCGTCGCCAGACAAGCTGACTGTCACGTGGTCGCGCGCAAGCCGGGAGACTGCCATGACAGGGAAGGCGGAGTAGTCGAAGAACGGCTCGTCAAACTGCTCCAGATACGTCGGCATCAGCGCAAGCAGATCTTCCGGTGTCATCCTTTGGCAAATGTGCTCGGTGCCTAGATGATCGGCAATCGCTTGGGCATGCTCGCTTTCATCAAACTCCTTGCTTTCGAAGCCGATCGTAAAGGTCTTCAGCGCTCCGGATGCATGCTTCTTCATGTATGCAACGACAAGCGAACTGTCGATACCTCCCGACAGAAAGGCTCCCACAGGCACATTGCTCACCAACCTCAGCCGGATGGATTCGTCTATCAACCCATCAAGCTGGTCCAGCAATTCTGCCTCCGTCGCCTGTTCCAGCGCCGGGTCCGTGCCGATGCTATCCAAGGACCAGTAACACTTGGTGGACACCCCTGCTTCAGTGACCTCCATATAGTGCCCAGGTTCCAATTTCCTGATCGCGGCAAAGCAAGAATACGGAGCCGGCACATAGCCAGCCTCGAGATACAGGCGCAAGGCTTGCGGGTCCGGCTTGCGCGGCAATTCTGGCAGCAGTTGAAATAGTGCGCGAGGCCGAGAAGCGAACGCAAAGCCGCCCGCATCGCTAGTGTAGTAAAGCGGCTTGACGCCGAGCCTGTCGCGAGCAGCGAAGAGCCGCTTGGTTTCGCGGTCCCATATTGCGAAAGCAAACATGCCCCGCAGCCTGGAGAGACATTCGTTGCCCCATTTCTGATAGGCTGCCAAGATGGTCTCGGTGTCAGATTCCGAATGCCAGTTGTAGCTATCGCCAATGGCTTCTCTTATCTCGGAGTAGTTGTAGATCTCACCGTTGAAGACGATGTAATACCGCCCCGACTCCGAAGCCATCGGCTGAGAAGCATTGGTCGACAGGTCAATGATCGCCAGGCGCAAATGTCCGAGACGGCATTGATCATCCTCCCATACAGCGCGACCGTCGGGGCCTCTCGACTCGATAGCCGCCAGCGCCTGCTGCATGTTCACCGCAGAGCCGGGATCGATTCCCGCCCAATTCACTTGGCCAACCAGCCCGCACATACTTTTTCCAATTGGGTTGAATTCATGGAGTAACCGCGCGCGAGTCCGCGCGCCGGTCCGGCCCAAACACGAGCACAATCTGTATTATTCCCTGCACGATGCCCGCCCCCAGGATGGCCCATGCCAGGCCGGCAGCCCCCAGGTCGTACAGCTTTACAAACACGAAGGCGCCAAGGACATAGAGCGAGCTGTACACAAGCACCACGACCAGATTGCGCCAAGACCGTCCGCCGGCCCAGGCCACCTGATTCATCACCGCGGCCAACACCGCAAACACGCCGCAAGCTGCTAGCAGGACCAGCACATTGCCCCCGCCAGCGAAGTCAGGCCCATACAGGCCGACCACATAATCCTGGCCAATATACGCGAACAGAAGCAGGCACAAGGCGATGGCGACGTTCACGCCGATGATGAGCAGAGCCTTCTTCCTGAACGCATCAGTTCCGCTGTGCGCTGCGAGCCAGGGAATGGTGAAGTTGTTGAGCGCGGCCGGCAGGAATGTGACCAGCGAATACCACTGGAAGAACGCGGAAAACACCGCCACGCCATGCAGACCAGCCGGCGACGAAGACAGGATACTCAGGCAATACCAATGCACTGGCCCCCCCATCGCCATAGTAGCTACGGTAGGGACGGCAAACTTGCTGAACATCTCCGATTTGACGAAGCCCGCAGCCAGCGTTGGCGACAGCACGCCGAAGCCGAATCGCCTGAACACCAGGCCCGCATAAAAAGCGGTCCCGATCAACGTGCCGCCAAGAAAGCCGACACACATGCCATAGGCCCCCCCGATCGAGGCCCCCCATAGCCCGCCGCCCAACACCGTCAAGGCGGTCAGCAGCGCGGCCAATGCCGCGGCCTTGCTCATTCCCACGCTATGCAAGACGGCATTCATCACCGTATTGGGAATCAGGCCCAGGACAATGAAGCTGGAAATATGGATGAGCGCTTGAAGATCGATTGCACGGCTCATTACCCGGTTCAGCACTGGCGCACTTACTGCTACTGCTGCCGCCAGCAGCACTGCCACGGCCACAGCAGCGCTGATGATGTTGCCCACGGTCTTGCGCAACGCTTCCGGCTCCTGCTCCGCCAGCAGCGGCATGTACCTATTAGCCGTAGCGGCCAAGCCATCGCCGACAAAAAGAGTCAGATTTATGCAAGTGGCGTAGATAATGGCGAAACGCCCAAACTCGTCAGATCCGAGCATCCGGCTCGCCAGTATGGTCAACGCCATTACCGAGAGCCGCTGCACTACAGACGAAGCAAAAATAATGATTGCTCTTGAACGCATCAACGATCTAGGGATATGAGGAAGGAGCCAGGCATGCAGTACCGTCTTCGGCATAATCGCCCGCGTTAGCGGCCGCGCCGCCTTGAGGGTACGCTGCGTATCGGTGTCATGCTCTTGCGCCACCAGAGGAGGGCGCAAGCAAGTCCGTGCAGGATGACGAACAGGATGACCGCCGAAACCATCGACTTGTAAAATGCGAAAGTCTGATACCACGTTCCCCGGATCCAGACGCAAAGTACGGATGCGAGCATGAATACGCTGAACAGTCCAGAATATGCTTTTACCTTTCCGTGAAAGAGCGAGATCATCAGCGAAATGACCAAAGGAACAAAGAACAGGCCCGCAAAACCAAAATTAAGATATGCTTCTGACAGCTCGAAGAAACCGCCGCCGGCAGATAATCCGAATTTCTCGAAGATCGCCGCATAATCCTCCGGACGATCCGGATACATGAATTGCGGAGGCGTTCGCAAGATATAGTCAACATAGCTGCCGCCGTACAGAAACTCCAGCGAGCGCTCCTGCAACAGGAATATCGTATTTGCAAACGTAGTAGTAATGGGTCCCAGTGTGCCGGAATAGACCACGTTATTCATGGCCGCGGCGTTGCCCAAGCCCATGCTGAACATCGCGGCCGCGTCGATCTCACCGGCGAGATACATGCTGAGGCCGCTGCGCATCAGCCCCCACAATTCCATCAGTGCCCAGACCGGCACAAGATAAAGCGCATATCGTGCCTTTACCGATACGTCCTTCAAGACGACGGTCATGTAAATAATGATGCACGAAAAGACTGCACATATTGCATCCTGGCGCAGCCCGCGCAACAACTGGCACCATACCAACAGGAATAGTCCAACGGCGGCGATGATCAGATAATAGTTTCTCTGGCGCAGGTGCAGCGAACAATAGAACATCACCGAAAACGCCACCCCACCGATGGCACTCGTGCTGCCGAGGATGGGCACGCCCTCGGTTCCCGTCCCATAGGCCGCATCGAATATGGTTCCGCTTGAGGTGCTGACGATCATCAACCCGGCGATCACGGCCGCCGCCGCGCCCAGGTAGAACATCGTCCTCAGGTATTCAATGGAAGGTGACACGCTCGGCCGCTGCGCTTGGCTCCGCATGCAAGCGCGTTCACCCAAGCGCCATCCGGCAATAGCGCCCGCCACGCCGACAAGTACAGCGCCATACATTATGGTCGCTATTTCCAGGGACTGCGTCCTGAATTCATATACTGAAAAGTACATGTTCGGATCGTACAGTTTCACCCCAAGCGGGTAGGCGCCCACCGCGAAGATCAACGTCGCCCTGGAAACCAATAGAATATTGTCCAGCGTAGACAGCAACAACAATCCCACAGGCAACATGGACCAGATGTAGACCATCGCCAGCGTCGTACTGTCCATGGGAAAGAAAAATACTGCTGTGCCGATGGCGCCGACGACAACGAGGAGAAGAACCTCGATGTCTATCCTATGGCCCGTCAATTTTTCCATTGTTATTGTAGGCATATGCCGCTCCCACTCTCAGCCAGAACGGTCGTCCGCCGCGAAGACGTCTGACTGAAAAATCGAGAGCGATGACTCCGATGACACCACGCATAACTCCGCTGTGAGGAAGCGAGGAGATGGTAATGCTGGTTTACTTCATTCCAGAAAATCCGGGTTAAAAATCAACCCCTGAATCAAGTGGAATTTCGGCGAAAAATTAAGAACATCAAACCAACAGCCAAACCAGCAATGACTCCGATAAACAGGAAAACTCCCAACACTGGAAATACTGGTTTGTCGGCGATTTGAACCTTTGAAACAGTCGTCAAATACAGATTCGAGGGAAACAGACGGCGATCGATATCGCGTTGTACGCTACGCAAGGCATCTACCAAGGAAGCGCTGTTCTGAATCTGCGATGTCAAGATTGAAATTGGCAGCAGTTGCTGGTCAGCCGGCAGCTGCTTCAACCGATTGTAATCCTTTGTCAACCTGTCATACATAACTTCCGCATCGGCAAGTTCCTGTTTGTTCTTTGTCGATTCGGCCTGCAGTTCCTTTTTCAAGGTTTCCGGAACGCGGTTATGCAGAGTGAGCAATTCCTGCGTCAAGGCTGCCGCGTACTTTTCCAGCTGACCTTTCGAATATCCAAGAAAAGTGACACTCACAAACTCAGTGTTGCGGACTTCGCTCGATTTCAGAGATTCACGAAACAGCTTTATCTCGCTCGTGTCCTCAGTGCCAGCGCCTTCCGCTCCTGCGCCAACCACCTTGAGCAGCACCGCATCCACGAAATCTCTGCTCCGAATCCGGAATGCCGTCTGGTCCACTCCCTCAATCAGGGAACCGTCCCGTATGCCTCCTGGCGTCACCTTGCCAATCTGAATCAACAGATTCGCCTGCCACTTCGGCGTGACATAGTAATAAGCACAGGTTGCAACGACAGCACCAAGAATCACCATTGCAGCCAGCTTCTTCCAATTGTGTGCCATCTTTCCGAAAAACACGTCCATCGGAGACACTTCAGATGACCTCACGCCTGAAACGGCAGCGCCGTTTTCCGGCAAGTCCCGGGTGCAACAATTATCCGGCATACATTTCCTTTAGTAATGAAACCCGCATCTTTCAATGATAGGCCCAGCCTCGTCACGATTCCTGAGCCATCAAATCAAGTCAAGAGAAAAGCGTATCAACGAGTAAAGCCGGTCAAAATGTTACATTTTGAATGTTGCACCCAAAAGAACGTTGGACCGCTATTTCAAACACATGAGCGAGGAACACTACACAGCAGGCCGATCACTGCGATCTCTCAATAAAAAGCGGCATTGATCATGCAACTTGTTGCATAGTCAATTGCCGCTCACAGATCGCGACGCATGGTCCGGGAGCCATGCTGCGATCCTCAAGTCATCCAGGTATCCAAACCAACTACTTCTGGGCCAGAAATACTGAAGCGCCTTTAGGCTCTTCAGGGCAGATCAGAACTCAACAGATCGACGTTCTAATCACGCGCCAGACCTCAGAACGGAATATCGTCGTCCATGTCCGCCAGGTTGGCGCCGCTGCTGGCCGGGGCGGCCTGCGGAGCGGGACGCTGCTGGGGCGCCGGGCGCGGGGCCGGCGCGGCGCGCTGCTGGCGCGGGGCTTCGTCGAAGCCGCCACCGCCGCCGTAGCTGCCGCCGCCGCCTTCACCGCCCTCGCGGCCGCCCAGCATCTGCATCTGGTCGGCGACGATTTCGGTGCTGTAGCGGTCGGCGCCGGTGTCCTTGTCCTGCCACTTGCGGGTCTTCAGGCGGCCTTCGATGTAGACCGAGCGGCCCTTCTTCAGGTATTCGCCAGCGATTTCAGCCAGGCGGTTGTACATGACCACGCGGTGCCACTCGGTTTCCTCGCGGCGTTCGCCGGAGGCCTTGTCCTTCCATTGGGAGGTGGTGGCGATGGACACGTTGCAGATTGCCGCCCCGTCCGGGCTGTAGCGGACTTCCGGGTCGCGACCCAGGTTGCCGACGAGTATGACTTTGTTGACCGATGCCATGCCGATGTCCCTCTGTTGTTGGCCTTGCGCCCACGCGTTGCCGCGAGCGCGCCGGCAACAACATAAAAAAACGATGTTGAAGACCGGCTTCATGAAACACGCCGGTCACCATGATGATGACCGGCGGCACAGTATGAAACCGTAAATTGATCCCGCTATTATCGACGAAAAGCGCCTGCCGCGCCAACGCCATTCGTGACAAATCTATCTCTGCGGCCCGCCGATTTGCCGGATGTTCGCGCCTGATGGCGGCGCGTTCCGCGACTTTCTGGCGTATCCGCCGCCCCGGACGCTAGGCCAGCGGCCGCAGCGCCCAGGTAACGGCCAGCCAGAGCAGCGCCAGCGCCGCCGCCGCGATGAAGACCGCATTGGCGCCCGAGTGCGAAGCCAGCCAGCCGCCCAGCGCGCCGCCGGTGAACAGGCCGGCGGCCTGGGCCGTGTTGTAGAAGCCCAGCGCCAGGCCCTTGTAGGCCGCCGGCGCCACCCGCGACACCAGCGACGGCTGCAAGGCTTCGAGCACGTTGAACACCACGAAAAAGCCCGTCAGGGCGATGGCGAAGCCATAGAAGCCCTGGCTGGCCATCGGCAGCAGCGCGCACACCAGCGCCAGTCCGGCCACGGCCGCCCGAAGGGCGCCGCGATGGGCGCGGCGCTTTTCGGCCACGAACACGACCGGCACCATCAGCACGAAGGACACCAGGATGACCGGCAGATAGACCTTCCACAGTTCGCGCGCGTCCAGCCCGCCGACCTTGGCCAGCAGCGCCGGCGCGACCACGAACAGCGCCACCTGCACCAGATGCAGCACGAATACGCCGAAGTTCAGCCGCAACAGGTCGGGATGCAGCAGCACCTCACGCGGCCGGGCCGCCTGCATGGCGCGGGCCTGGGTGCGCGGCACCACCGGCACGACCCAGCGCGCCACGGCCAGGCACACCACGCCCAGACAGGCGATGGTCCAGAACAGGCCGGACAGCCCCCACCAGCCCACCAGCACGGGCGACAGCACCAGCGAAGCGGCGAAGGACAGGCCGATCGAGCCGCCGACCATGGCCATGGCGCGGGTGCGCACCTCGTCGCGGGTGGCGTCGGCCAGCCAGGCGGTGACGGCGGCGGAAATGGCGCCCGCGCCCTGGATGGCGCGGCCGATGGTGATCCAGAACACGTCCGACGCCTGGGCGCAGACCACGCTGCCGGCCACGAACAGCAAAAGGCCGGCGATCACCACGGGCCGGCGGCCCCAGCGGTCGGATGCCAGCCCGAAGGGAATCTGCATGAAGGCCTGGGTCAGGCCGTACATGCCCAGCGCCAGGCCCACGCGGGCCGGATCGTCGCCGCCGGGCAGGCCGCGCGCCGCCACCGCGAAGACCGGCAGCAACAGGAACAGCCCCAGCATGCGCGCCGCGAACAATCCCGCCAGCGCCACGCTGGCGCGGCGCTCGGAAGGGGTCAATTTCAGTTTGGTTTCTGCCGGCATGCGGATTATTGGACGGTAATGGCCTCGGAGCGGCCCCTCGGCAAACCTGGCGGACCAACCTTGAACGCGGGACTACTCGGCGCGCTATAGTACCAAGTTGGCCTGCGATGCCACGACGACGGACGCAATCGATGGACTCGACGATACGCATACGGGGTGCGCGCACCCACAACCTCAAGAACGTCTCGCTGGACCTGCCGCGCCACAAGCTGGTGGTGGTGACCGGCCTGTCCGGCTCGGGCAAGTCCTCGCTCGCCTTCGACACGCTGTACGCCGAAGGCCAGCGTCGCTATGTCGAGAGCCTGTCGGCCTACGCGCGGCAGTTCCTGCAACTGATGGACAAGCCGGACGTGGACCTGATCGAGGGCCTGTCGCCGGCCATCTCGATCGAGCAGAAGGCCGCCGGCCACAACCCGCGCTCCACCGTCGGCACCATCACCGAGATCCACGACTACCTGCGCCTGCTGTACGCGCGCGTCGGCACGCCGTATTGCCCAGACCATGGCCTGCCGCTGCAGGCGCAGAGCGTGAGCCAGATGGTGGACGCCGTGATGGCCTGGCCGGCCGACACCCGGCTGGCCGTGCTGGCGCCGATCGCGCGCGGCAAGAAAGGCAGCTTCGAGGACGAATGCGCCAGCCTGCAGGCGCAGGGCTATGTGCGCCTGCGGGTGGACGGCCAGCTGCTGGAAATCGACGGCATGGCGCCGCTGAAGAAATCCGAGAAGCACGACATCGACGTGGTGATCGACCGCCTGCGCATCAAGCCCGAAAGCAAGCAGCGCCTGGCCGAGAGCTTCGAGACCGCGCTGCAGCTGGCCGAGGGCCGCGCGCTGGCGCTGGACATGGACAGCAGCCGCGAACAGGTCTTCTCCAGCCGCTACGCCTGCCCGGTCTGCAGCCACAGCCTGCCGGAACTGGAGCCGCGGCTGTTCAGCTTCAACAACCCGATGGGCGCCTGCCCCAGCTGCGACGGCATCGGACAGGTCGGATTCTTCGACCCCAAGCGCGTGGTCGCCTTCCCCGAGCTGAGCCTGGCCGCCGGCGCGATCCGAGGCTGGGACCGCCGCAACGCCTTCACCCACTCGCTGCTCACCAGCCTGGCCGCGCACTATGAATTCGAGATCGAAGCGCCGTTCGAGGAACTGCCCGAGGACGTGCGCCAGAAGGTGCTGTACGGTTCGGGCGACGAAGAGATCTCCTTCGTCTATCTGAACGAAAAGGGCCGCAGCACGGTCAAGCGCCACACCTTCGAAGGCGTGATCCCGAACCTGGAGCGCCGCTGGCGCGAGACCGATTCGGCCACCGTGCGCGAAGAGCTGGGCAAGTACCGCAACATCAAAACCTGCCCCGATTGCGGCGGCTCGCGCCTGCGGCCCGAGGCCCGCAACGTGCTGATCGGCCAGGACCCGCGCGGCGGCGAACGCCAAGGCCAGGCCATCTACGAAGTCGAGGCCATGCCGCTGTCGGCCTGCCTGGCCTGGTTCCGCGACCTGAGCCTGGCCGGCGCCAAGCAGGAGATCGCGCAGCGCATCGTGCGCGAGATCGAGGCGCGGCTGAGCTTCCTGAACAACGTGGGCCTGAACTACCTGTCGCTGGACCGCAGCGCCGATACGATTTCCGGCGGCGAGGCCCAGCGCATCCGGCTGGCCAGCCAGATCGGCTCGGGCCTGACCGGCGTCATGTACGTGCTGGACGAGCCGTCCATCGGCCTGCACCAGCGCGACAACGACCGCCTGATCGGCACGCTGCAGCACCTGCGCGACCTGGGCAACAGCGTGATCGTGGTCGAGCACGACGAGGACATGATCCGCATGGCCGACTGGGTCGTGGACATGGGCCCCGGCGCCGGCGAACACGGCGGCCAGGTGGTGGCGCAGGGCGATCCCGAGGCCGTGCAGCGCGACCCCGCCTCGCTCACCGGCCAGTACCTGAGCGGCGCGCGCGCCATCGCCATTCCGCAGCGCCGGCCGGTCAACGACGAGCTGCCCTGGCTGACGCTCACCGGCGCCACCGGCAACAACCTGAAGAACGTGGACCTGCGCATCCCCGCCGGCCGGCTGGTCTGCGTGACCGGCGTGTCCGGCTCGGGCAAATCCACGCTGGTCAACGACACGCTGGCCGTGGCCGTGTCGCGCCAGCTGCACCACGCGCAGAGCGAGCCCGCGCCCTACGCGGCCATGCAGGGCCTGGAGCATTTCGACAAGATCATCAGCGTCGACCAAAGCCCCATCGGCCGCACGCCGCGCAGCAACCCGGCCACCTACACGGGCCTGTTCACGCCGATCCGCGAACTGTTCGCCGGCGTGCCGGAAGCGCGCACGCGCGGCTACGATCCGGGCCGCTTCAGCTTCAACGTCAAGGGCGGACGCTGCGAGGCCTGCCAGGGCGACGGCGTGGTCAAGGTGGAGATGCACTTCCTGCCCGACATGTACGTGCCCTGCGATGTCTGCCACGGCAAGCGCTACAACCGCGAAACGCTGGAGATCCGCTACCGCGGCCGCAATATCAGCGAGGTGCTGGACCTGACGGTGGAACAGGCGCTGGAATATTTCGAGTCGGTGCCGGCCATCGCGCGCAAGCTGCACACGCTGATCGATGTGGGCCTGTCCTACATCCGGCTGGGCCAGAGCGCCACCACGCTGTCCGGCGGCGAGGCGCAGCGCGTCAAGCTGTCGCTGGAGCTGTCGCGCCGCAGCACCGGGCGCACGCTGTATATCCTGGACGAACCCACCACCGGCCTGCACTTCCGCGACATCGAACTGCTGCTGCAGGTGCTGAACCAGCTGGTGGACAGCGGCAACACCGTGCTCATCATCGAACACAACCTGGACGTGATCAAGACGGCCGACTGGCTGGTCGACATGGGCCCGGAAGGCGGCGACGGCGGCGGGCGCGTGGTCGCGCAAGGCACGCCCGAAACCGTGGCGGCCGCCGAGGCCAGCCATACCGGCCACTACCTGGGCAAGGTGCTGCGCCGCACGGCCAGCTGAGTTTTCACCCACATAGAACGCGACACATGTACACCCTGATCATCGGCAACAAGAATCTCTCTTCCTGGTCCATGCGCCCCTGGCTGGCGCTGCGCGCGGCGGGCATTGCCTTCACCGAGCAGAAACTGGCGTTCAACACCGAGGCGTTCGCCCGCGGCGTGGGCGAAGTCTCGCCCGCCGGGCTGGTGCCGGTGCTGCTGGATGACGAATTCGCGATCTGGGATTCGCTGGCCATCTGCGAATACCTGGCCGACCGCCATCCCGAGGCCGGCCTGTGGCCGGCGCAGCCCCAGGCGCGCGCCCGCGCGCGTTCGCTGGCGGCGCAGATGCACAGCGGCTTCGCCGCGCTGCGCCAGGCCATGCCGCTGAACGTGGCGGCGCGCCTGCCCGCCGCCGAATTCTCCGACGCCGTCCGGCAGGACATCTCCCGGATACTGGACCTCTGGCAGGACGCGCGCGCGCAGTTCGGCCAGGGCGGTCCCTTCCTGTTCGGCGCCTTCTCCATCGCCGACGCGTTCTACGCGCCGGTGGTGTCGCGCTTCACGACTTATGGCGTCAGCGTCACCGGCGACGCGCGCGCCTACATGGATGCCGTGCTGGCGCACCCCGCCATGCAGGAATGGATCCGCGACTCGCAGGCCGAAGCGGCCGCGTGACCGCAACCAAGGCGCGCTGAAACGCCTGGCCGCGAGGCAGCGCGCCGCCAGCCAGCGCACCGGGCCGGCGCGCGCTCAATCGCGCAAGCGATCGCTCACGAAGGCGCGCAGCAGTCCCATCGCCGGCGCCTCGGTGCGGCCGGCCAGCGTCACCAGCGCGAACTGCGCATGGCTGTCCAGCGGCGGATCCAGCATCAGCTCGATCAGCTCCCCCGACAGGATGCCCTCGCGCGCCGCCGCCACGATGCCCAGGAACACCGCGTCCGACGCGCGCACCGTCTCCAGCAGGCTGCCGATCTCCTCGCAGCGCAGGCGCACGGCGGTCTTGGGATCGGCGCCGATGCCGTAGCGGTCGATGAGGATCCGCGCGGTGTCCGCCGGCAGGAAGGTGGACGCCAGCGGGTACGCGGCCACCTCGGCGAAACGCGGCGGCCGGTGTAGCGCCGCCAGCGGATGGCCGCTGCGGCAGATGAAGCCCGCGCGCATCTGCGACACCGGTTCGATGCGCAGGTCCGCCGACGGCGCGATGCCGCGGATGTCCACCACCAGCGCATCCAGCCTGCGCGTGCGCAGCATGCCCAGGTGCGCTTCCTGCGACCCGCGCATCACCTCGATGCTCAACTGCGGGTGCTGCTGCGCCACGTGCACCAGCAGCGGCGTCAGCAGCAGCACGCCCGGCCCCGAGCCCAGCGCGATGCTGATGGTGCCCTGCCCGCCTTGCGTCAACAGGTCGGTGCTGCGGCGCAGCTCGGCCGATTCGAACAGGATGCGGCGCGCGCGGCTGGCCACGGTCAGGCCCAGCGGCGTCAGCTCGGTGCGCTTGCCCATGCGGTCCAGCAGCCGCGTGCCCAGGTCTTCCTCCAGCAGGCGAATGCTGCGGCTCAGCGCCGACTGCGTGAGGTGCAGGCGCTCGGCCGCGCGGCTGAACGAACCGGCCTCGGCCACGGCCAACAGGTGCTCCAGCTGCTTGAGGTTCATGTCCAAGTATGAGTTTTTTTTCTACATCCCAGAATAACAAGTCGTTAGACAACTAGCGAGCACTGTCCCTAGGATTCCGGATACTCATAACACTTCAAGGGAAACAAGTATGGGCACGCTATCCGGATGCCTGCGCCTGGCCGGCTGTATGCTGGCGCTCGGCGCCACGCTGATGAGCCAGGGCGCGAGCGCGGCGGACTACCCCAGCCGCCCC
Source organism: Achromobacter sp. Marseille-Q0513 (assembly GCF_018195695.1). NCBI lineage: Bacteria > Pseudomonadati > Pseudomonadota > Betaproteobacteria > Burkholderiales > Alcaligenaceae > Achromobacter > Achromobacter sp. Marseille-Q0513. The sequence continues at coordinate 44,601 of NZ_JAGTJY010000007.1, forward strand.
GTCATGATGATGGTCCCCTACCCTGCCGGCGGCGCATCGGACGCCATCGCCCGCGTCGTGGCGGCGCCCACGTCCAAGCAGCTGGGCCAGCCGGTGCTGGTGGAAAACCTGGGCGGCGTCAGCGGCGCGCTGGGCGCGCAGAAAGTGCTGTCGGCCCGCGCCGACGGCTACTACCTGTTCCAGGGCTCGCCCAACGAACTGATCCTGGCGCCCCTTGCCAACGCCAGCGTCAAGCTCAAGAGCGAGGACTTCCAGCTGGTGCAGATGATCGGCCTGGCGCCGCTGGTGATCGTGGCGCGCAAGGACCTGCCGGCCAACAACGCCGATGAACTCGTCAAGCTGGCGCGCTCGCGCGCGGCCACGCAGCCGCTCAGCTTCGGCAGCGTGGGCGTGGGCTCGCTGTATCACGTGCTGGGCGAACACATGGCGCGCACCATCGGCGCGGAAATGATGCACGTGCCCTACAAGGGCGGCGCGCCGCTGATGCAGGACATGGGCGGCGGCCAGGTCGATTTCGCCATCATGCCGCTGGCGCAGCAGCACGTGGCGCTGGCCGAGCAGGGCCGCGTCAAGCTGCTGGGCACGCTCAGCCCGCGCCGCAGCGCCCTGCCCGCGCTGGCGGCCGTGCCCTCGGTCAACGAGGGCGAGCTGCTCAAGGGCTTCAACTTCACCACCTGGACAGGCTACTTCGTCAAGCGCGACACCCCGGCGGACGTGGTGACGCGGCTGCACGCCGCGCTCAACGCCGCGATGCAGGACGCCGAGGTCAAGCGCGGCCTGGAGGCCCAGAACATCGAGGTGTCTGCGCCCATGACCCCGGCCGAGGCCGACGCCATGTACCAGGCCGAGACCGTGCGCTTCCGCGAAATTTCCAGCCATGTGAAACTGGCTGACGCGCCCTGACCGCCCCCCGCGCGCCACACACTCAAACGGAGACACACCGACATGCATCCGATTCTTGAAACCGTCACCCAAGGCGCCGACGAATTCGTCGCGCTGCGCCGCGACATCCACCGCCATCCCGAACTGGGCTACCAGGAATTCCGCACCAGCGACCTGGTGGCGCAATGCCTGACGCAATGGGGCTATGAAGTCGAGCGCGGCCTGGGCGGCACCGGCGTGGTCGGCCAGCTGCGCCGCGGCAAGGGCGGCAAGCGCCTGGGCCTGCGCGCCGACATGGACGCGCTGCCGATCCAGGAAGCCACCGGCCTGGAACACGCCAGCTGCAACGAAGGCATCATGCACGCCTGTGGCCACGACGGCCACACCGCCATGCTGCTGGCGGCGGCGCATCACCTGGCCAAGCATGGCGAGTTCGACGGCACGCTGAACCTGATCTTCCAACCGGCCGAGGAAGGCCTGGGCGGCGCCAAGCGCATGATGGAAGACGGGCTGTTCAGCAAGTATCCCTGCGACGCCATCTTCGCCATGCACAACATGCCCGGCCATCCGCAAGGCCACCTGCTGCTGCGCGACGGCGCGGCCATGGCGTCCTCGGACAACGTCACCATCACGCTGGAAGGCGTGGGCGGGCACGGCGCGATGCCGCATTGTGCCGCCGATCCGGTGGTCGCCGGCGCGGCCATCGTCATGGGCCTGCAGAGCATCGTGGCCCGCAACGTCGATCCGCTGCACATGTCGGTGATCACGGTGGGCGCCTTCAACGCCGGCAAGGCCAACAACGTCATTCCGCAGACAGCGACGCTCAAGCTCAGCGTGCGCGCGCTGGACCGCGACGTGCGCAACCTGCTGGAAGACCGCATCACCGAACTGGTCCACAACCAGGCCGCCAGCTACCAGGTGCGCGCCACCATCGACTACAAACGCGGCTATCCGGTGCTGGTCAACACCGTCGCCGAAACCGATTTCGCGCGCCAGGTGGCGCTGGAACTGGTGGGCGCGGACAAGGTCGTGCCGCAGACGCGGCCGCTGACCGGCAGCGAGGACTTCGCCTTCATGCTGGAGGAAGTGCCCGGCTCGTACCTGCTGGTCGGCAACGGCGATGGCTCGCCGGACGGCTTCAACAGCGGCCACGGCGCCTGCATGGTGCACAACCCCGGCTACGACTTCAACGACCACAGCCTGCCGGTGGGCGCGGCGTACTGGGTGCTGCTGACGCAGCGCTTCCTGAGGGGGTAGGCCCACCCCCGAAGCGCTAACGCGCTTCCCCCTCAAGGGGGCATGCCTATGGACCGGCAAAGCCGGCTCCATGGCATCCCGATGGGGTGATACCTGTCGCATGCGGCGCAATCGCGCCATGGGGACCGGGACCGATCCGCGTCTACGCCATCTCGAACAGGCGCTTGTGTTCGCGGATGGCGTAGCGGTCGGTCATGCCGGCGATGTAGTCGGCGATGGCGCGCGCCTGCTCGTTGAAGGCCGGCCGGCGATAGTCGGGCGGCAGCAGGCGCGGGTCGTCCAGGAAGGCCGCGAACAGTTCGCGCACGATGCGGCGCGCCTTGGTGGTCATGCGCAGCACGCGGTAGTGGCGGTACAGGTTGTCGAACAGGAATTTCTTCAGCTCGTCGGCCTCGCGCCGGATCTCGTCCGAAAAGCCGGCCAGCGGCGGCGCGCGCCGCACGTCGTCGGCGCTGGCCGGCGCATGCTCGGCGATGCGCGCCAGCGAGGTGCGGGTCAGGTCGGCGATCAGCGTGTTGATCATGCGGCGGATGGTTTCCGACACGGCGCGGCGCGACGGCAGATCGGGATAGCGCGCCAGCACCTCGGCGTGATGGCGGCCGAAGATGGCCACGTCCTGCATCTGCTCGACCGTGATCAGGCCCGACCGCAGGCCGTCGTCGATGTCGTGGTTGTTGTAGGCGATCTCGTCGGCCAGGTTGGCCAGCTGCGCCTCCAGCGAGGGCTGGGTGCGCTCCAGGAAGCGCACGCCCACCGCGCCCAGCTGGCGCGCGTGCGCCGCCGAGCAGTGCTTGAGGATGCCTTCGCGCGTCTCGAAGCACAGGTTCAGGCCGTTGAAATCGGCGTAGCGCTCTTCCAGCTCGTCCACCACGCGCAGGCTCTGCAGGTTGTGCTCGAAGCCGCCGGCCTCGGGCGCCAGCTCGCGCATGCAGGCGTTGAGTTCGTCCTGGCCGGCGTGGCCGAACGGCGTGTGGCCCAGGTCATGGGCCAGCGAGATGGCCTCGGTCAGGTCTTCCGACAGGGCCAGGCTGCGCGCCAGCGTGCGCGCGATCTGCGCCACTTCCAGGCTGTGGGTCAGGCGGGTGCGGAACAGGTCGCCTTCGTGGTTGACGAAGACCTGGGTCTTGTATTCCAGCCGCCGGAACGCGCCGGAATGCACGATGCGGTCGCGATCGCGCTGGAACTCGGTCCGATTTTCCGGCGGGGGCTCGGCATGGGTCCGGCCGCGCGATCGGGACGGGTCGGATGCATAGGAAGCCAATTCGTTCATCTGCACTGCACCGTCTCCTGTCACGGTTGTCGATCTAGGCGGTGGTCCGGGCCAATACGGCGCGCACCGCCTCGTCGGGCGCCGCGCGGGTCACGGCCTCGCCGATGCGGGTCATGAGCACGTAGCGGATCGAGCCGCCCTCGGTCTTCTTGTCGACCTGCATCAGGTCCAGCCAGCGGTCGGCGCCCAGGTCGGGCGCGGTGACCGGGCAGCCGATGCCCTCGACCAGCGCGCGCACGCGCGCGACGTCGGCGCGCGCAAAGCCCGCCACGTCGGCCGACAGCTCGGCCGCCTGCACCATGCCGCAGCCCACGGCCTCGCCGTGCAGCCAGGCGCCATAGCCCAGGCCCGCCTCGATGGCATGGCCGAAGGTGTGGCCCAGGTTCAGGATGGCGCGCAGGCCGGACTCGCGTTCGTCCTTGCCCACCACCTGCGCCTTCAGCTCGCAGGAGCGGCGGATGGCGTAGGTCACGGCGTCCGGATCCAGCGCGCGCAGCTTGGGCGCGTTCAGTTCGCACCAGGCCCAGAATTCCGGGTCCAGGATCAGGCCGTACTTGATCACCTCGGCCAGCCCGGCCGACACTTCGCGCGCCGGCAGCGTGTTCAGCACGTCGGTATCGATCTCGACCGCCACCGGCTGATAGAACGCGCCGATCATGTTCTTGCCCAGCGGGTGGTTGACCGCGGTCTTGCCGCCCACCGAGGAATCGACCTGCGCCAGCAGCGTGGTCGGCACCTGCAGGAAGCGCACCCCGCGCATGTAGACGGCGGCGGCGAAGCCGGTCATGTCGCCGATCACCCCGCCGCCCAGCGCCACCAGCACGCAGCGCCGGTCCAGCCGCTGCGACAGCAGCGCGTCGAAGATCAGGTTGAGCGACTGCCAGTCCTTGTAGGACTCGCCATCGGGCAGCTCGATGCGCAGCACGCGCTTGCCGGTACGCGCCAGCGCCGCCTCGGCGCGCTCGCCGTACAGCGCCGCCACGGTCGGATTGGTGACCACGGCGATGGCGGTGGCGTCGGCCGGGATGCACTGGTCCAGGCGGTCCAGGCGGCCGGGGCCGATATGGATGGGGTAGCTGCCCCCGGGAGTGTCGACCTCGACTACATTCATGTGCGCTTCTCGAAAGCTTGCAATTGCGGCAGCAGACCCTTGACCAGAGTCTGGATGGGCGTGGAACCGGTCTCGACCACCAGGTCGGCGACTTCGCGGTAGTAAGGCTCGCGGCGGGTCATCAGGTCGCGCAGCGTGCCCTTGGGATCGGCCGTGGCCAGCAGCGGGCGGTTGCGGTCGCGGCAGGTGCGGCGGAACAATTCATCCACGCTGGCCCTCAGATAGACGACGATGCCGCGCTCGTGCAGCCGCTGGCGGTTTTCCGGCGCCAGGATGGCGCCGCCGCCGGTGGCGAGAATAATGTTGCGCCGTTGGGTACACTCTTCCAGTGCGGCGGATTCCCGGCGACGGAAACCGGCCTCGCCCTCGATTTCGAAGATTACCGGCACACGCACGCCGCAACGCGCCTCCAGCTCATGATCCAGATCGACGAAGTCGCGCCCCAGGGCGCGCGCCAGGCTGCGGCCTATGGTCGTCTTGCCCGCCCCCATCATGCCCACCAGGAACACGGGCAGGTCATGCGGCAGGGTCACGGTCTTGCCGGCGCATTCGGCGGCGCAGGGCTGGAGTTCGGGCGCCTCGCCGGAGGGCGCCAGGTCCGGGTCAGCCTCCGGACATGAGCTTGCGGATACGTTCATGACGGCAATTATCACATTGCCGCCAGTTGCCCGCGCGCCACACTGAACGATATTGTTACAGAAACCGGCTTCCCGCTCCCAGGCGGGACCTGAGATACCCGTAAAATCGCCGCGATGAGCAAGCCCCAGAATTCCTCCAAGAAAGACAAGCCCGCCAAAGGCGGTTCGCCGTTCCTGCGATTTTTCGTCAAGGCGGGCATTTTCTGCGCGGGCCTGTTCCTGTGCGGCGTGCTGCTGGCCGGCATGGCGCTGGCGCTGGCCTGGCCCAACCTGCCCGACCTGAACGCCATGACGGACTACCGTCCGCGGGTACCGCTGCGCGTCTACACGGCCGACCGGGTGCTGATCGGCGAGTTCGGCGAAGAGCGCCGCAACGTGCTGCGCTTCAACGAAATCCCGGACGTGATGAAGTCCGCGGTGCTGGCGGCCGAGGACGACCGCTTCTACCAGCACGGCGGCATCGACTGGGTGGGCGTGGTGCGCGCCGGTCTGACCAACCTCGTCAACATGTCCAAGACGCAGGGCGCCAGCACGATCACCATGCAGGTGGCGCGCAACTTCTACCTGTCGTCGGAAAAGACCTACTCGCGCAAGTTCTACGAGCTGCTGCTCACATTCAAGATCGAGTCCCAGCTCACCAAGGACCAGATCCTTGAGCTGTACATGAACCAGATCTACCTGGGCCACCGCGCCTACGGCTTCGCCGCCGCGTCGCGCACCTATTTCGGCAAGCAGCTGTCGGACATCACGCCGGCCGAGGCCGCCATGCTGGCCGGCATCCCCAAGGCCCCGTCGCGCTTCAACCCGATCGCCAACCGCCCCCGCGCCGAGCTGCGCCAGCGCTACGTGCTGGGCCGCATGCAGTCGCTGGGCTACCTGACCGAGGCCGAGTACAAGCAGGCGATGGCCCAGCCCATCGTGATGAAGTCGGCCGAGGGCACGCCCGCCGGCGGCTACGCCATCCACGGCGAATACGTGGCCGAGCTGGCGCGCCAGCTGCTGTTCAACGTGTACCAGGACAACGTCTATTCGCGCGGCCTGAACATCTACACCACGGTGCAGTCCAAGGACCAGGAAGCCGCCTACCGCGCCGTGCGCGAGGGCGTGCTGGAATACACCCGCCGCGCGCCCTACCCCGGCCCGGAAGAGCAGCTCGACCTGCCCGCCGGCACCGAGAGCAACCCGCAGGCGCTGGACGACTTCCTGGACGGCGTGTTCGACAAGTTCAGCGACAGCGGCGACCTGCTGACCGCGCTGGTGCTGTCGGCCAGCCCCACCGAAGTGAAGCTGGCGCGCAGCTCGCGCGAGATCATCACCATCACCGACAAGAAGGTGCTGGGCGTGGTGGCGCGCGCGCTGAACGACAAGGCCAAGCCCGAACAGCGCATCAAGCGCGGCTCGGTGGTCTACATCCGCAAGTTCGGCGACAACTGGGAAATCATCAACCTGCCGGCCGTGCAGGCGGCCTTCGTCGCCCTGTCGCCGCAGGACGGCGCCATCCGCGCCATGGTGGGCGGCTTCGACTTCTATCGCGGCAACTTCAACCGCGTGACCCAGGCCTGGCGCCAGCCGGGCTCGAACATCAAGCCCTTCATCTACGCCGCCTCGCTGGAACGCGGCCTGACGCCGGCCACGCAGATCTCCGACCTGCCGTTCGAGCTGTCGGCGGCCCAGACCGGCTCCAAGGCCTGGACGCCCAAGAACTACGGCAACCAGTACGAGCCCATGCTGACGCTGCGCCAGGGCCTGTACAAGTCCAAGAACATGGTGTCGATCCGCATCCTGCAGGCCATCGGCCCGCAGTACGGCCAGGACTACCTGACCCGCTTCGGCTTCGACAAGGCCCGCCAGCCCGCGGTGCTGCCGCTGGCGCTGGGCGCGGGCTCGGTCACGCCGCTGCAGGTGGCCGGCGCCTACGCGGTGTTCGCCAATGGCGGCTACCGCATCACGCCCTACCTGATCGACCGCGTGACCGACAGCAACGGCAAGGTCATCATGCAGTCCAAGCCGGTCGTGGCCGGCGACGCGGCGGCCCGCGCCATCGATCCGCGCACCGCCTGGATCATGGACGACATCCTGCGCGGCGTGGCCACCTACGGCACCGCCGCCCGCGCGCGCGTGCTGCTCAAGCGCAACGACATCGCCGGCAAGACCGGCACCACCAACGAATCGGTGGACGCCTGGTTCTCGGGCTACACGCCCTCGCTGGTCGCGACCTCGTGGCTGGGCTTCGACCAGCCCAAGTCGCTGGGCTCGCGCGAGACCGGCGGCGGCGTCGCCATGCCGATCTGGGTGGACTACATGCAGACCGCGCTCAAGGGCGTGCCCGAGGAAAAGCCGCGCCCCCGCCCGGACGGCATCATCGTCGAGAACGGCGAATACTATTTCTCGGAATTCCCGCCGGGACAGGCGGTGGCCCGCCTGGGCCTGCCGCAAGCCGACACGCTGGGCGAGTTCCTCAACGGCCTGGGTGGCGGCGGCGAGGACAACAGCATCAAGGTGGCGCCGGGCGTCGGCGCCCAGGGCTCCGCCCCCTGGTCGCAGAAGATACCGTTCTGAACGTGAAAAAGCCGGCTCTGACAGAGCCGGCTTTTTCATGGCCGGGCCGCCGCCCGACGGGTGTTCGCGTCCGGTCGGACAGGGGCCTCGAGAGGCGCCCGCGCGGCGGACGGCGCGAGGCCCCGCAGGAACGGCTACAGGCGGATCGTCACCGGCACGCCGGCGGCGGCCGAACAGATCTGCGACAGCGCGTCCGGCAGCTGCGGACCGCCCCGCGTGTCATTCCAGTGCTGTCCGTCGAAGCGATAATGGAAGCCGCCGCTGCGCGCCGCGACCCACAGCTCCTGCATGGCGGCCTGGCTGTTCACCACCACGTGGGTGTTGTCTTCGAATACCATCGTCAGCACGTTGCCGCTGCGGCTGGTTTCGACATCGACGTCGAGCGAAGCCGCCCAGTCATCGGCCTGGCTTTCGATGCTGTTCAGCACCTGGTCGATCAACGCAAGAAATTCGGTTTCGGTCATAATCGAGCCTGCAAGAATTACGGAGTTCCCAGTGTCCCAATTGGCATCTAGCCGCATGGCTCTTCGCATTGTAGCCACGCTCGTGGCGACCGGCCTGGTCGCGGCCTGCGGTTACAAGGGTCCTTTATACATGCCGACGCCCGATGGCAAGCCGCCGTCGACCGCCAAGCAGCAGAAACAACAGCAGCCGATCATCCCGCCCGCGCCTGCGCTGCCCTGACGCGCAAGGACCGTATGCGCCTGGGCTGCCGGGCGCGGCAGGCAACAAAAAGCCCCCGCATGCGGGGGCTTTTTGCTGGAGCGCGATCCCGGCCGATCAGAGCTGGCCGTAGGAATGCAGGCCCGACAGGTACATGTTCACGCCCAGGAAGGCGAAGCCGGTGATCAGCAGGCCGGTCAGCGCCCAGTACGCCGCCATGGTGCCGCGCAGGCCCTTGATCAGGCGCATGTGCAGCCAGGCCGCGTAGTTGAGCCAGACGATCAGCGCCCAGGTTTCCTTCGGATCCCACTGCCAGTAGGCGCCCCAGGCGTCGGCCGCCCACAGCGCGCCCAGGATGGTGGCCACCGTGAAGAAGGCGAAGCCGATGGCGATGGCGCGATACATGATGTCGTCCAGCACCTCCAGCGACGGCAGCGCGGCGGCGATGCGGCGCCGGCCCAGCAGGATGGCGCCGACGATCACCGCGCCGATGCCGAAATACAGCATCCAGGTAGCCGACAGGCCTTCCGAGCGGAACACCATCGGTTCGGCGCACAGCAGCACGCCCAGCACGAACAGCGGCGCCAGCTTGAGCCAGGACGAGGTCTGGCCGTGCTGCTTGACCAGGTAGGCGAAGCCCACCATGGCCGCCAGCGAGAAGGTGCCGTAGCCGATGAAGTTGGCTGGCACATGCAGCTTCATCCACCAGCTCTTGAGCGCCGGCACCAGCGGCTGGATCTGCCCGGCGTCGCGGGTGAACGAATACCACAGCAGGAACACCACCGCCGAGGTCACCACCAGCAGCACGAAGCCGCCCAGCGCGCGGGTGGCGTACTTGCGTTCGTAGTACAGGTAGAACAGCGCCGTGATCAGCGCGAACAGCACGAACACTTCATACAGGTTGCTGACCGGGATGTGGCCCAGGTCCGGGCCCATCAGGTGGCCTTCGCGCCAGCGCACCAGCATGCCGGTGGTGCCGGCGAACACCGCGCCCCAGGTCAGCGCCGTGCCCAGCCAGGCGGCCGTGGGGCTGAAGAAGCCGATCCAGTAGCAGGCCATGGCCAGCGCGAACAACGCGCTCATCCACAGGATGGCCGATTGCGACGAGAACAGGTATTTCAGGAAGAACACCTGCTCGGCGCGCGCCAGGTCGTTGCCGTAGAGCATCAGCGCCACGCCGGCCGCGATGGCACAGGCCACCATCAGGCCGCGCAGCGGACGCCACAACCAGCCCAGCCAGGCCAGCGCCGGCACGGTGCCGCACAGGATGATCTTCTCGTAGTAGTCCATGGCGCCGCCATGGCGCATGAGCGCATAGCCCGCGCCGGCCGACAGCAGCAGGAAGAACACGAGGTCGGTCCAGTCGGGCCGGCCGCGCTGGGCGCGGCTGTCGCCGGTTTCGGACAGCCCGTCCTGCCACAGCGTTTCAGGCGAGGAGGAATGCGTGGTGGTGGTCGTCGTGGACATGGAACCCTCAGGACCTTTTCTGGCGCAGCAGCGCCGCTTTGAACCGCTCGAACTCCTGGTTGAAGTCGAGTGTACGCTTCTGCGATGTCATGGCGGCCAGGATGCCGCTGCCGCCATCCTGCGGCTTGACCCAGATCCAGATGCGGCGATCACGAATATAGAACATCGCGAACACGCCCAGCACCAGCAGCAGGCTGCCCAGGTAGACCGCGCTCTTGCCCGGCGTGCGGCTGACCTGGAACACGCTGGCCTGGACATGCTTGAAGTCCGCCAGCGACAGGAAAACCGGGGCCGGATATACGGTCAGGTCCGACAGCGCCGCCACGGCCAGCCGCGACCAGACCGCGGCGCGCTCGCCATCCGGACCCGAGGTCGCCACCGGCGGCAGGCCGGCGCGCTCGCGCTCGATGGCGCGCAGCTCGTTCATGCTGGCGCCGATCAGGCGGATCACCACGTCGGCGGCGCGCTCCAGGTCGGCGGGCGGCGTGTTGGCTTGCAGGAACGCGGCCACGGCCTGCAGGCCGCCGCCGGCGAAGGTTTCCAGCGCGCGCTCGGCGGCCGTCTGCAGCGGCTGGCGGTCGGCGCCCGACGGGCTGTTGCGCTCGGCGAAGCGGCGCGCGGCTTCCTGACGCGCCGCCGGATCGGCCAGCGTGGCGCGCAGGCGCATGAATTCGGCGACCGAGCTGTCGTCATCCGCCGGGATGCGCAGGTAGCGGAAGGCTTCGGACGCGTTGTTGCGCACGCCGGCCAGGAACACCGTGGCGCCGTCCAGCTCGACCGGCAGCATGTAGTTCTGGAATTCGTGGGCCTGGCCGGCGTCGTCGATCAGCTTGTACTCGACGCTGGGGCCGACGTTGCGCAGGTTCTCGTTCTTCTTGCCGGCGGCGCTGCCGGCCACCGAGGCCACGTGCTCGGCGAAGCTCTGGTTGCCGCCCTTGGGATCGCCGCGCGTCAGGTCCTCGACGTTGATCGGGCGCAGCGCGGTGATCTCCACGCCCATGCTGCGCGGACCGCGCGCGGTCTGGGCCGACACTTCGGTGGTCTTGCCCACGGTGCCGTCCACGGTGAACGTGGCGTCGCCCGCGCCCACCAGCGGATAGCCCTTGAGCGCCACCGTGCTGCCGCCGTCATCGAAGCTGGACTGGTAGACCGTCATGCCCTTGAAGCGCAGCGGCTCGTTGACCTCGATGGTGGACTCGAAGCTCTTGCCGGTGTCGGGATCGGTGACCACCACTTCGCTGGCGAAGCGGCTGGGCATGCCGGTGGAGTAGTAATCGACGACGAATTTCTTGAGCTTGAGCGTGAACGGCATGGGCTGCACCAGCGCGCCGTCGCCCACCATGACCACAGCGGTGGAGGCCTGGCCGTCCTCGGGCACCAGCACGCTGGCGCGGAAGCTCGGGTTGTTGACCGACAGCCGGCCGCTCTCGGGCACCTCGGAGATCAGCATGTTCTCGACGATGGGCTTCTTGCCGCCGAACATGACCTGCAGGCGCACCGGCAATTCGCTGTCGAGCAGCCCGCCGATGCAGATGATGACCATGGCCGCGTGGGCGAACACATAGCCCAGGCGGTTGGCGCTGCCCTTCTTGGCCGCCAGCAGCACGCCGTCGCCGTCGTGACGCTCGCGCACCGCGTAGCCGAAGCGTCCCAGGAGCGTCTTCAGGCCCGTCACCGTGCTCGGCACGTCGGTGGGTTCCTGGCTTTCGACGCGGTGCGGGAACGCGCGCAGGCTGCTGGCGCGGACGTGCTCGCGGAACGAGCGCGCATCGCGCAGCATCTTGGGCGCGTTGCGGATCAGGCAGACGGTGGTCGACACCACCAGGAAAGCCATGATCAGCAGGAACCACCAGCTGTTGTAGACGTGCCAGATCGAGAACTTGTCGAACACCTCGTACCAGAACGGACCGAACTGGTCGATGTAGTTGCTGGACGAGCGGTTCTGCTGCAGCACCGTCCCGACCACGCTGGCCACGCAGATGAACATCAGCAGGCTGACGGCAAAGCGCATCGAGCCGAGCAACTCGAAAAAGTCACCGGGCAGGCTGCGCAGGGAGGGACGGGTATGGGTACGGGTCGAATTCATGAAAAAAGGGGGACCGCGCTGTCGGCTGCCCCCCTCATAGACTGGCGCGAGGCGATCTGGTTCCTCGCGCCCGTGTTGACGACGCGGACGAGCCGCGCGCAGGATGGTCCGCTAGCGCAGGCCCGCGGCGTAGTCGGCCACGGCCTTGATGTCGGCGTCCGACATGCGATCGGCGATGGCGTGCATCACGTCATTCGCGCGGTCGCCGCTGCGGAACAGCTTGAGCTGCTCTTCGATGTACATCGGGAACTGGCCCGACAGACGGGGGTATTGGCCGGGAAGTCCGGCGCCATTGGCAGAATGGCATGCCGCGCAGGCCGGCACGTTGCGTTCGGGCAAACCGCCGCGCCAGATCTTTTGACCCAGATCAACCAGCTTCTCCTGGCCGGCCGTGGCGGGCTCCTTGAGCGGCTGCTGCGCCAGGTACAGCGCGATGTTCTGCATGTCGGCCGGCGTCAGGTTCTGCGCCATGGCGGTCATGGGGGTCGGATTGCCGCCGGCGCCATTGCGCACGGGCAGCTTGGCGCCCTGCTTGACCTGGAAGTCGGTCAGCTGCTTGACGAGGTATTCGTGGGGTTGCGCGGCCAGGTTGGGATTCACCGGGATGGTGCTGTTGCCCGCCGCGCCATGACAGGAGGCACAGGCGATGATGCCGCGCGAGGCGTCTCCCTGGTCGAACAGCTGGCCACCTTTGGCAGCATCGGGTTTGGCCGGACCGGCCGCGCCCTCGGCGGCGAAACTGGCGGTAGATAAGGCGGAGGCGCCGAGCAACAGCCCGCTCGCAACCAACATCCGGGACAGCACACGCTTCATGAAGACCTCGCGACAATCGCACGATCAAGGCGCAAATGGCGCCCACGCCTGCCCGCACACCCTGGAAAGCCGTAACGAACCTGTTCTGCCAGTTTTGCCTGCCGAAAACCGCTGCTGGCAGTGGGCAAAAAAGACGGCTCCGCGCACGGGACCACTGTTGCAAACGCCGGATTATACAATAGGGGCTGAAACCAACCGTATCCAAAAGCCCTGCCGTGTCCCTCCTCCATCGCGCCTCCTTCCTCACTTCCGCGGCCCGCCTCGACCAGCTGCCGGCCGCAAGCGCGCCGGAAGTCTGCTTCGTCGGCCGTTCCAACGCCGGTAAATCCACGGCGATCAACGTGCTGTGCAACCAGCGCCGGCTGGCCTTCTCCAGCAAGACGCCGGGCCGAACGCGACTGATCAACATGTTCGGCCTGCCCGATCCGCTGGACCCCGAAGGCCATATCGGCTTCCTGGTCGACCTGCCCGGCTACGGCTATGCGTCGGTGGCCCGCAACGAAAAGGAAAAGTGGGCCGACATCCTGGGCGGCTATCTGCGCGACCGGGAATCGCTGGCCGGCATCGTGCTGCTGATCGACATCCGCCGCGGCGTCACCGAGCTGGACCGCCGCCTCGCCAATTTCATCGCCCCCACCGGACGACCGGTGCTGGCGCTGCTGACCAAGGCCGACAAGCTGCCGTATGGCCAGCGCATGCGCACCATCTTCGCGGTCCGCAAGGATCTCGCGGACATCGGCGCGCTGCACACCATCCCCTTCTCGGCCACCGAGCGCATCGGCCTGGAAGAGGCCGCCTCCCACATCGAGAATTGGATTTCCCCCAAGGTCGTACCATGAGCCCGCAGATCATCACCCCTGAGTTCCCGGTTTCCCGTCCCCGTCGCCTGCGCCGCGACGACTTCACCCGCCGCCTGGTGCGCGAGAACGCGCTGACGGTCAACGATCTGATCTACCCGGTCTTCGTGGCCGAAGGCAAAGGGCTGCAGCAGGCCGTGCCCTCGCTGCCGGGCGTGGTGCGCTACTCGCTGGACACGCTGCTGCCGGTGGCCGAGGAATGCGTGGCGCTGGGCATCCCGGTGCTGGCCCTGTTCCCCGCCATCGATCCCGCGCTCAAGACGCCCGACGGCATCGAAGCCACCAATCCCGACGGCCTGATCCCGCGCGTGGTGCGCGCGCTGAAGGAACGCTACCCCGAACTCGGCGTGCTGTGCGATGTGGCGCTGGACCCGTACACCAGCCACGGCCAGGACGGCGTGATCGACGCCAACGGCTACGTGGTCAACGAGCCCACCGTCGAGATCCTGGTCAAGCAGGCGCTGACGCAGGCCGCGGCCGGCGTGGACATGGTCGCGCCCAGCGACATGATGGACGGCCGCATCGGCGCCGTGCGCCGCGCGCTGGAATCGAACGGCTACATCCACACGCAGATCATGGCCTACTCGGCCAAGTACGCCAGCGCGTTCTACGGCCCGTTCCGCGACGCCGTGGGCTCGGCCACCAACCTGGGCAAGTCCAACAAGATGGCCTACCAGATGGATCCGGCCAACCTGGATGAGGCGCTGCGCGAAGTGGCCGCCGACCTGCAGGAAGGCGCTGACATGGTCATGGTCAAGCCCGGCATGCCTTACCTGGACGTGCTGCGCCGCGTCAAGGACGCCTTCCGCGTGCCGACCTTCGCCTACCAGGTCAGCGGCGAATACGCGATGATCAAGGCCGCCGCCGCCAATGGCTGGCTGGACCACGACAAGGTCATGATGGAAGCGCTGCTGTCGTTCAAGCGCGCCGGCGCCGACGGCATCCTGACCTACTTCGCCATCGAGGCCGCGCGCCTGCTCTCGCGTCCGCGCTGAGCCGCGCTCAGGGCCGGGCCTTGCCCGGCTCGCCGGCGGCGCGCGCCGGGCTGGCGCCGCGCCGCAATCCCAGCCAGGTACCGCCCAGCACGCAGGCCAGCCCGGCCGCGTGCGTGGCGCCCACCGTCTCTCCCAGGAACAGCGCCGCGAACAGCAGGCCGAATATCGGCAGCCAGTTCAGGAACAGCGAGGCGCGGCTGATGCCCAGCCGCGCGATACCGCCGTTCCACAGGATGTTGCTGATGCCCGAGGCCACCACGGCGGAGAACAGCAGCACCAGCCACGGCCACCACGCCATGCTCCAGGACTCGGCCCGGTAGGTGGATGGCGCCGTACCCGCGTGCGCGGCCAGCATCAGCCCGCCGGCCAGGTACATGTACCAGAGCATGGCCAGCGGCGCCATGCTGCGCGACATACGCTGGATCACCAGCCCGCCGCACACGAACACCACCACCGCCAGGAAGACCATGGCATCGCCCCAGCCGGCCGCGCCCAGCGCCTTGCCGCTGCCCAGCACCACCAGCGCCACGCCGGCCAGGCCCAGCAGCGCGCCGCACACGCGCGCCGGCGTCAGCCGCTCGCGATAGAACACCGCGGCCAGCACCGCCGACAGCAAGGGACTGGTGGCCATAATCAGCGTGCCATTGGCGGCCGAGGTCAGGCCCAGCCCCGCCACCAGCGCCGCCTGGTGCGCGTACACCACCAGGAATCCCGCCAGCGCCAGCCAGCCCAGCTGCGCGCGCGTCAGCTTCGGGATGCGGCCGCCGCGCGCCTTGATGATGAGGGTGACGACAAGCAGCGCGATGACGATGCGCACGGCCGCAAGGATGCGCGCGTCCATGTACTGCGTCAGGTACTTGACCGCGACGATGTTCAGGCCCCACGTGGCCATGACGAACAGCAGTTGCAGATAGATGAAGCCGACGCGGTCATTGCCCGCATCAAGGGTTGGGGACGTCACGGCGTCGGCCTGCGCGTAGGGTGGGTTGCGGATGAAGAGCGCCGCCCGCGCGGCGCCGCCGACATGGTAGCGCGGCGGCCCGTCGGGCTCAATGCGATCCCAGGTAGGCCGCGCGCACCTTCGGGTCGGACAGCAGCTGCGCGCCGGTCCCGCTGAGCGTGACGCGGCCGGTCTCCAGCACATAGGCGCGGTCGGCCACGTCCAGCGCCTGGTTCGCCATCTGCTCCACCAGCACGATCGTCAGCCCGTCGTCGCGCAACCGCCGGATGGCCGCGAAGATGTCCTGCACGATCAGCGGCGCCAGTCCCAGCGAAGGCTCGTCCAGGCACAGCAGGCGCGGCTCGCACATCAGCGCCCGCGCCATCGCCAGCATCTGCTGCTCGCCGCCGGACAGCGTGCCGGCGAGCTGGTCGCGCCGTTCGCGCAGGCGCGGGAACAGCGCATAGCCCCGCTCCACGCCGGCCGCGATGGCGTCGCGGTCCTTGCGCCGCGCATAGCCGCCCAGCAGCAGGTTGTCGTAGACGGTCTGGTCGGCGAACACGCCGCGCCCTTCCGGCGACAGCGCCAGGCCCAGCCCGACGCGCTGGTGCGCGGGCAGCTGCGTGATATCGCGGTCCATGAAGGTAATGCGGCCGTCCTGGGCCGGCTCCAGTCCGGCCACGGCCTTGAGCAGCGTGCTCTTGCCGGCGCCGTTGGCGCCGATGATGGTGACGATCTCGCCCGTGCGGATCTCAAGCGATACGTCGCGCACGGCCTGGATCGCGCCATAGGACACGCGCAGGGATTCAAGTTTCAGCATTTCGTTCCCGCCTCAGGCCATGCCGGCGCCGAGATAAGCTTCGATGACCCGCTTGTCGGCCTGCACCTCGGCGGGCTTGCCTTCCGCGATCTTGACGCCGTAGTCCAGCACGATCACGTGGTCTGAGATCGCCATCACCAGGTCCATGTGATGCTCGACCATCAGCAGCGTGATGCCGCAGGTCGCGCTGATGCGCGCCAGCAAGGCGCCCAGCTCGGCGGTTTCCTGCGGATTCAGGCCGGCGGCGGGCTCGTCCAGCAGCAGCAGCGAGGGCTCGGTCGCCAGCGCGCGCGCCAGCTCCACGCGCCGCTGCAGGCCGTAAGGCAGGCTGCCGGCCGGCGTGTCAGCCAGATGCGACAGGCCCACCATGGCGATCAGTTCGCGGGCGCGCACCCGTGCCAGCCGTTCCTGTTCCCGCGCACCGGGCAGGCCCAGCAGCGAGACCCAGAAACCGTTCGTCATGCGGCTATGGCGGCCCAGCAGCACGTTGTCCAGCACCGACAGCTCGCCGAACAGGCGCAGGTTCTGGAAGCTGCGGCCCACGCCCAGCGCGCAGATCGCGTGCGGACGCGCGCCGGCGATGTCGGCGCCGCGATAGCGGATCACGCCGCTGTCGGGCAGGACCACGCCGCTCAGCATGTTGATCAGCGTGCTCTTGCCGGCGCCGTTGGGACCGATCAGCGCGTGCACGTGGCCGCGCCGCAGGCAGAACGAGATGTCCTGCGCCGGCTTCACGCCGCCATAGGATTTGCACAGGTTCTCCACCACCAGCAGCAGGTCTTCCCGCGCCGGCGCGCACGGCTTGGCGGTGTCTTGCGTCGCCGTCGCGGCGGGCGGCGGCGCGGCGCCCTGTTGCGCATCCGCCTCGTCGACACGGCGCGGACGGCGCGCGAACAGGCCCATCACCCCGCCCGGCATCACGTACAGCGCGAACAGCAGCAACGCGCCGTAGAAGAAATGCTGCACGGACGGCCAGCGCGCCAGCAGCGCGTCCACCACGGTCAGCACGATGGCGCCGACCGCCGGTCCGGCCTTCGAGCCCGCGCCGCCGAACAGCACCAGCAGCAGGATGAAGATGGACAGGTTGAAGCTGATGAAATCGGAATTGATGTACTGGTTCTGCTGCGCCACCAGCGCGCCGGCGATGCCGCAGGTCACGGCCGCCACCACGAAGGCGACGACCTTGGCGCGATAGACCCGCACGCCCACCGACGACGAGGCGATCTCGTCGGCCTGCACCGATAGCAGCGCGCGGCCGAAGCGTCCTTGCAGCACGTTGGCCAGCAGCAGCTGCGTGGCCACGCACAGGATCAGCGCGAACCACACCCATTGCTGGTTGCTGAGCGGATTGCCGTTCCAGGTCGGCGGCAGGATGCCGAACAGGCCCGACGGGCCGCCGAACACGTCCACCCATTCGGTGACGATCTTTTCCATCACGATGCCGAAGGCCAGCGTCACCATCGCCAGGTAGGGGCCCTTGACCCGCAGCGACGGCAACGCGATCAGCACGCCGAACACGCCCGCGACCACGGGCGCGGCCGCCAGCGCCAGCCAGGGATCCACCTGCCAGCGCGAGGTCAGCAGCGCCGCGGTGTAGGCGCCGGCGGCGAACAGGCCCGCCTGCCCCAGCGACTTCTGCCCGGCGTAGCCCACCAGCACGTTCACGCCGGCCGCGCACAGGTAGTACACGCAGGACATGAACAGGATGCGCAGGTAGTAGTCGTTGTCCACCAGCGCCGCGCAGGCGGCCAGCGCCGCCGCCACCACGAGCGTGGTCAGGGTTTGTCCGCGCCGCGTCATACCTTCTCCACCAGGCGCTTGCCGAAGAGGCCCGTGGGACGCACGGCCAGCACCAGGATCACCAGCGCGAAGATCGCCACCTCGCGCCACTGCGACTGCCACAGGTTCACATAGGATTCCAGCAGGCCCAGCACGAAGCCGCCCAGCACGCAGCCGCGCGGATTGGTCAGGCCGCCGATCATGGCGCCGGAAAAGCCCTTCAGGCCGATCGCCAGCCCCATGAAGATCGAGGCCGATGTGATCGGCGCCACCAGGAAGCCGGCCAGGCCCGCCAGCGCCGAGCTGGCGAAGAAGGCGCCGATCATCACCGCGTTGACGTTGATGCCCATCAGGTTGGCCACCGCCGGATTGGCGGCGACCGCGCGCATCGCGCGGCCCAGCATGCTGCCGTTCATGACTCGGTCGAACGCGAGCATCACGATGACGGCCACGGCCAGCAGCAGCAGTTCCTGCGTGCGCACGCCCGCGCCGAACACGCGGATCACCTCGTCGCCAAATGGCGCCGGCACCGTCACGGGCGCCGGCCCCCACACGGCGAAGGCCGCGCTTTGCAGCAGGATGCCGAAGCCCAGCGTGCTCATGACCCAGGCCATGCCCGGCCGCGCGGCGAAGGGCCGCACGCCGAACACGTACAGCAGCACGCCCAGCAGCCCCATCGCCAGCGCCGCCGCGACGGCGGCCAGCAGATACTGCCAACCGGTCAGGTCCAGCCCCGTGAAGGCGGCCGTGGTGGCCGGCTTGCCGGCCAGCAGGAACAAGGCCCCCACGCCGACGAACGCGCCCACGGACACGAACTCCCCATGCCCGAAATTCAGCGTGCGCGTCGTGGTGAAGGTGATGCTGAATCCCAGCGCCACCAGCGCATACGCGCCTCCCACGGCGAGCCCGCTGACGAGCGCCTGCAACAACGTCGCCATCATGATGGCCCCCTCTTCTTTCCCGGCCCCGCGCTTACTTGGCGCCGGCGCGCGTCACGTCGTCCGCGTACGGAACCAGCTTGCCGTCCTGCCAGTGCGCCCACTTGTAGTCGCCCACCAGCAGCGCGTCGTGGCCCGTCGGCGAGAACGGCTTGGTGTAGGTCTTCATGGCGCCGTCATAGGTGCCCTGCAGGTTTTCCAGCGCCTGGCGCAGCTTGTCGCCATCGGTGGAGCCGGCCTGCTTGACCGCCATGGCCATCAGGTGCATGCCGTCATAGGCGTGCGCCAGGAAACCGAAGGCGGTGGGCGAGGTCATCTGGCCCGAGACGCGGTCGTACAGTTTCTGCTGCGCCGGCGAACGGTTGTCGGTGATGGTGCGCAGGAAGAACGGTTTTTCCGACAGCGTCTTGCCGGCCGTGTCGTAGAACGCGATGTTGTCGGCGGCCCAGGACGTCAGCGTCAGCGGGAACCAGTTGATCTTCTCCATGCTGCGGAACACGTGGGCGATGGGCGTGCTCTGCGCCCAGATCACCACCGTGTCCACGCCGGCCGATTTCAGCTTGTTCAGCTGCGAGGTCATGTCGGTGTCGGCCACGCCGAACTTCTCCACCGCCACGGCCTTCACGCCCTGCGCCGCGCCCACTTCCTCCAGGTCCTTGAGCGCGCTCTGGCCGTAGCCGGTGGTCTCGATCATGAAGCCCACGTTCTTGACCTTGGGATTGCGCTTCAGGTAGCCGATCACGCCCTCGACCTGTTCGCGGTCCACCATGCCGACGCGGAACATGTAGTTGTCGGCGCCGGCGCGCATGGGCTTGGTGATGTCGGTGCCCGAACCGATGGCGCCCATCACCGGCACCTTCTTCTGGTTGGGAATGTGCTTCCAGGCCAGCGCGTTGCCCGAGTTGGTCGGGCCGAACACGGCCACGACCTTTTCATTGTCGATCAGGTCCGTCATGTTCTGGATCGACTTGGGCGGCTGCGACAGATCGTCGCGCACCACCAGCACCACCTTGCGGCCCAGCAGGCCGCCGGCGGCGTTGATGTCCTCGATGGCGGTCTTCAGGCCCAACACCGCGGCCTGGCCGCTCTGCGCCGAGGGCGAGGCCGACAGGTCGCCGTTGAAGCCGATCTTGATGTCCTGGGCCAGCGCCTGCTGCGCGCCCGCGGCCAGCGCGATGCACGCCGCCGTTCTGGAAAGACGGGAGAGGATCCCCTTGGTGTTCATCGTTGTCTCCTGTGTTTTTTATGGAAGGTGCTGCGTGTCGATGAAGGATTGCGGCCCGGCGTGGCCGGGCGTGCCGCTAGACCGCCAGGAAGCCGCCGTCCACCGGCAGCGACACGCCGGTGACATAGCGCGCCATGGACGACGCCAGGAATACCGCGGGGCCGACCAGGTCTTCGGGCTGCCCCACGCGGCCCAGCGGAATGCGTTGCATGAAGCTGGCCAGCTTGGCCGGGTCCTCGCGCGTGGACGCCGTCATCGGCGTCTCGATCACGCCCGGCGCGATGGCATTCACGCGGATGCCGTCGGCGGCCAGGTCGCGCGCCAGCGATTGCGTCAGCATCTTCACGCCGCCCTTGGATGGCGAATAGCCCAGCGCCGCGCCCACACCCGCGAACGAGGCGATCGAACCCACGTTGATGATCACGCCGCGCGTGGCGCGCAGCGCGCCCAGGAAGGCGTGGATCATGTTGAAGCTGCCGTTCAGGTTCACGTCCAGCACACGGCGCCAGTTCTCGGCCGCGCGCGGGCTGTCCAGGCCTTCGCGAATCAGGATGCCGGCGTTGTTGACCAGCACATCGATCGGCCCGGCGTGCAGCTGCACGTCGGCGGCGGCGCCCGCGCAGGCCTCGGCGTCGGTCACGTCCAGCGCCAGGCTCCAGGCCTGTCCGCCCGCGGCGATGATGGCGTCGGCGGTGTCGCGCGCGCTGTCCGCGCGCAGGTCCGCCGCCATCACGCGCGCGCCGGCGGCGGCCAGCCCCAGCGCCAGGGCGCGGCCGTTGCCCTGCCCGGCGCCGGTCACCAGCGCCAGCTTGCCTTGCAGCAGTCCTTCCTTGTCCATGTGTTTCTCCGTCGCGTCAGCGAATGCGGGGCGCGTGCGTTGCGCGCCTGGCGGCCCGGCTCATGCCTGAGCCTCGGCTTGCGCGGCGCGCGTGGGCTTGCGGTTCGCCAGCTGGCCGGCGATGCTGCGGCCGGCGATATAGCCGAAGGTCAGCGCCGGACCCAGCGTGATGCCCGCGCCGGGATAGTTGCCGCCCATGATGCTGCAGGCGTCGTTGCCCACCGCGTACAGGCCGTCGATGGCCCCGCCGCCGGCATCGGTCACACGGCCCTCGGCGTCGACCTTCAGGCCGGCGAAGGTGCCGATATCGCCGATCATGACCTTGATCGCGTAGTACGGTCCCTGTTCGATGGGCGCCACGCAGGGATTGGGGCCGTGCAGCGCGTCGCCCTGGTAGCGGTTGTAGGCCTTGCTGCCCTTGCCGTGGAGCGGATCGCGGCCGAGCCTTGCTTCGGCGTTGAAGGCCTCCACCGTCTGGCGCAGGCTGCCGGCATCGATGCCGGCGCGTTGCGCCAGCTCGGCAACGCTGGATCCGCGCAGCAGGTAGCCGGTCCGCAGATAACGCTTGATCGGCATCGGGAACGGCGCGGCGCTGCCCAGGCCGTATTTGCGCAGCGTCTTGTGGTCGCAGACCAGCCAGGCGCAGATCTCGCCGCCGTCCTGGCAGGCGCGCACCATGTCCTGCACGAAGTCGTGATACGAGGCGCCCTCGTTGGTGAAACGGCGGCCGTTGCGCGTGACGGCGATGACGCCGGGCTTGGCGCGGTCGATGAAGTGCGGCATGTAGCCGGGGCTGCCGTCCTTGCGCGTGACCACCGACACCGGCACCCAGGCCGCGGCATTGGGCAGGCCGGTGTTCACGCTGCCGCCCGCGCTCTCGGCCAGGCGCAGGCCGTCGCCGGTATTGCCCGTGGGCGACGGCGAGTAGTGCTCGACGCCGGTGGGCGCGTGAGCGTAGAGCTGCTTGCGCCGTTCGATATCGTAGGGAAAGCCGCCCGCCGCCAACACCACGGCGCGCGCGGCGCGCACGCGCACCGATGCGCCGTCGCGCTGCACCACCGCGCCTTTCA
This sequence comes from Achromobacter sp. Marseille-Q0513, assembly GCF_018195695.1. Classification (NCBI taxonomy): domain Bacteria; kingdom Pseudomonadati; phylum Pseudomonadota; class Betaproteobacteria; order Burkholderiales; family Alcaligenaceae; genus Achromobacter; species Achromobacter sp. Marseille-Q0513. The sequence continues at coordinate 66,809 of NZ_JAGTJY010000007.1, forward strand.
CCACGCCGTCCTCGATGATCAGCGACTTGGCCGGCGCGTTCAGCCACAGCGGTATGCCCAGCTTGAAGGCGCTGGCCGCCAGCCGGCCCGCCAGCGCATTGCCGTTGGTCAGCGTCATGCCCCGGCCATGCTTGAGCACGTCCAGGAAATGGCGCGACAGGCGCTTGGCCACGTACCAGGCCGAGGCCAGCGAGCGCGTGGCGCGCATGAAGTGCACGATTTCCTTGCCCGAGCCCAGCATCATGCCGAACACGGTCAGCTCGGGCAGCGCGGGCGCCAGGTCCTTGACGTGAGTACCCAGCTTGCGGCCGTCGTAGGGGCGCGCCACCATCGAGCGCCCGCCCTGCTTTCCGCCGGCGGCTTCCGCGTGATAGTCGGGGAACACCAGCGGCATGTCGAACTGCACGTCGGTGTTGGCGGTGAAGAAGTCGACCGCTTCCGGGCCGTGCGCCAGGAAGGCGTCGACGCGCTCGCCGTTGTAGCTGTCGCCGGCCTCGTGGCGCAGGTAGGCGCGCGCTTCGTCGGGCGTTTCATGGATGCCCTGCACGCGCGCCAGCGCGGTGCCGGGTATCCAGAGCCAGCCGCCGGAGCGGGCCGTGGAACCGCCAAAGCGCGGCTCCTTTTCGATGATCAGGACCTTCAATCCGGCGCTGGCCGCGGTGATGGCCGAGGCCATGCCGGACGCGCCCGATCCCACGACCAGCACGTCGCAGTCGTATTGCCGAGTATCTTCCACGTTGTCTCCATACCCACTTATCGCCCCGCCGGGGCTGGCCCGCATCCGCTCGAAACGGACGGGCCTTGTTATGGTTGCGACTGTAGACAGACGGTTCGATAATGTCAATACTGTTCGCTATTAGCGAAACTACCAACATAGACAACTGAGTTCGACAAAGCAAAATGGTAGCCCACACCTCTTCCGGCAAACGCCAGGCGCCCGCGGGCGCACAGGCCGCCGCGCCCCGGCGCCGCGGCATCCAGTCCATCGAAGTCGGCGGCAAGCTGCTGCTGGCCTTGCTGGAGCATTCCTCTTCCTTGCCGCTGGGCGCGCTGGCCAAGGCCGCCGGCATGTCCGGCGCCAACGCCCACGCCTATCTGGTCAGCTATGGCACGCTGGGCCTGGTGCGCCAGGATCCCGCCTCCGGCCACTATGAGCTGGGGCCGCTGGCCTTGCAGCTGGGCCTGGCGGCGCTGCACCGGCTCGACCCCATCAAGATCGCCGTGCCCATGACGCGCGAGCTGGCCGAACGCACCGGACAGACCATCGCCATCGCGGTGCTGGGCAACCTGGGGCCGGTCATCGTGCACCTGCACGAATCCAACTACCCGATCCACGTGAACATGCGCACCGGTACGGTCATGTCGCTGACCAACACCGCCACCGGCAAGGTGTTCGCGGCGCTGCTGCCGCCCAAGAAGATCGAAAGCCTGCTGCACGAGGACTTCCTGCGGCTGGGCGCGGTGCCCACGCTGAGCCATACCGAGAAGTTCGAGCAGTCGCTGCGCGAGGTGCGCCAGCGCGGCGTTGCGCGCGCCGTGGGCGACCCCATCCCCGGCATCAACGGCCTGAGCGCGCCGGTGTTCGATTCCAATGGCAACGTGGTGCTGGTGATCACCGCGATCGGCGCGGCCGGCGTGTTCGACGCGCGCTGGAACAGCCCGCTGGTCGCGGACATCAAGCGCTGCGCCGACGCGGTGTCGGCCGAGCTGGGCTGGCAGAACGTGGACGCGCGCGCGACGCGGCAGTCCTGAAAGCGCAAGGGCCGCGCATGACAGGCGCGGCCCTTGCGGCATGGAATTGTCCGAGCCTGCCGCGTGCTCAACGCCCGGCAGGCCACGGCCTCAGCGCGTCAGCACGCGGTCCAGCGATTCGGTGAAGCGCTTGGCATCCTGGAAGCCCACGACGCGCGCATCCGGCAGCTCCTTGCCGCCGGGTTCGAAGAACATGATGCCCGGCGGGCCGAACAGGCGGAAGCGCTTGAGCAGCGCCCGGTCGTCGGCGTTGTTGGCGGTCGCGTCGGCCTGCAACAGCAGCATCTGGCCCATCCGTTGCGCGACGCCGGGATCGGTGAAGGTGAAG